>NZ_CAWPDB010000107.1:0-43638 GCF_963886625.1 Vibrio sp. V23_P3S9T160 | reverse complement strand
ATATAAATTAAACTGCAAATCTGTCTTCCTTAAGGCCATAGAGTCGCGCCATAGGGTGATTTAGACAAATTGGCGGTATTCTAATGACCACCATGATTACTGTCAACATTTCATAATAAATTAAGGCAACATTTAAAGCGTTAGAGATAAAAAGCGAACCTAAGACAGTAAAAAAATAGGTTTGATGAGTAAAAAAATGAGAATGGAGGAATTAGAATCAGCAAACTGAAACTCTTTGATGCATTTTAAACAATCAACGATAAACAAAATCACGCAAACGTTAATCAAGCAGAGAATAAGTACAATTTCAGAGATCTAAAACAAAAATAAAGTAATACCAACTAAAAACACAACAAAAGTAAGTCAGTAAAGTGAAAATAAAGAGAGATAATTAAATCGGTAAAAAGAGGTGTAACAAAGATGCGCCAGCAAACACTGACGCATAATTATGTAATCAAAGATCGTTCAAACCTAACACGTCAGTCATGCTATAAAAACCCGCAGGTTTATCAGCAAGCCAAACCGCCGCTCTCACTGCACCATTGGCAAAAGTCATACGATCCGTCGCTTTATGGGTGATTTCTACACGTTCACCGATATCAGCGAACATCGCGGTATGCTCACCCACGATATCGCCAGCACGAATCGTAGCAAAACCAATCTCATTTTTAGTACGTTCACCGGTAATACCTTCTCGCGCATAGACGGCAACGTCACTCAGTTGGTTACCCATAGCATTAGCAATCGCCTCTCCCATGCCAATTGCGGTTCCTGACGGAGCATCCACTTTATGACGATGGTGGGCTTCAATGATCTCAATATCACAGTAATCACCCATCACTTTAGCCGCTTTTTCAAGCAATTTGAAAACAAGGTTAACCCCAACGCTGTAGTTAGGAGCCATGACAATCGCAATCTGTTGTGCGGCAGCATTGATTTGTGCTCTTTCTGCTTCAGAAAAGCCCGTTGTGCCAATCACTAGCTTCTTACCGTGTTTTTTACATAACTCAATATTGGCTAAGGTGCTCACAGGAGCTGTAAAATCAATGATGACATCGAAGTTATCTACGGCATTCTCTAGGTTATCCACCAACGCGATATCAAATCGCCCTTCACCGCATAACTCACCGATATCAACCCCAACCAACGAGGACTCAGGACGCTCTGAGCCCGCACCCACTCGAGCATGGTTATTTTGATAAGTGGCTTTCACCAAATTGCGGCCCATTCGACCCGCCGCTCCTGCAATCGCAATTCTCACCATTGCGTTATTCTCCATTGTGACGACATCAGCTTAAGCTTGCATCGTTTCTCTTCGTTCAAGGTGTTTCTGTAAACTATCAACATTTGCTTGTGGTGGCTAGCGACTTAGGCAAACTCTTTCATGACGCGCTCGACAATGGGCGTATTGGCTTCAGGAAATGAATAGTTTGCCAACTCAGAAACCGCTACCCATTCTCCTTGCTGCCCTTCTTTACCATACGGCTGATGATCAAATTGTGTCACGCAAATAAAATCAAAAGTTAAGGACTTGTCTGAATAGTCAAACTCAAGGTATTGGTAAGGAGATTGCTCAGTAATATGAATACCAATCTCTTCATCTAGCTCGCGAAAAATGGCTTGTTCAATCGTTTCTCCCGCTTCAACTTTGCCGCCAGGGAACTCCCAAAAACCGCCTTTGTGAAGATGATCTGGTCGTTTGGTAATGTAAATTTCTGATTTATCGCTATTGAAGATAATAGCCGCAACAATATGAACACGTTTCATAAAGACTCCGATTCGCCGACTTCCCAACCTAGAAAATAAAAATGAGAAATATTGAGTTAAAAAAAGAGTCGCCTAAGCGACTCTTGGGTGATCATCCAAGGGATCAGTTGATCTGTCCGTGGCACTGTTTGTACTTTTTACCGCTACCACAAGGGCAAGGCTCATTACGACCAACTTTACGCTCTTCACGAACCATAGGCTGGTGCCCTTGATCTTCAGAAGCTTCATCTGCAACCGAACTGTCAGCACTTTGGTGCTGGAACTGTTGGCGACGCGCGGCTTCTTCCGCCTGCGCTTGACGCTGTGCTTCCATACGTTCAACTTCTTCTTGCTGCTGTACGCGCACCTTCGACAAGATAGTAATCACATCGGTTTTTAAAGAATTCAGTAATTCTTCAAACAGCTCAAACGACTCACGCTTGTACTCTTGTTTTGGGTTTTTCTGCGCATAGCCACGTAGGTGGATGCCTTGGCGCAAATGATCCATCGCCGCTAGATGCTCTTTCCACAAGGTATCCAGAGTTTGTAGCATGACCGATTTTTCAAAATTACGCAGAACAGAAGCCCCAACCGCTTTCTCTTTTTCACGATACACACTAACCGCTTGTTCAAGAATACGTTCGCGCAGCGCTTCTTCGTACAATTTATCATCAGCATCTAACCATTGCTGTAATGGCAGCTCTAAATCAAAATCGTTTTTCAAACGATCTTCCAACCCTTTAACATCCCACATATCTTCGAGCGATTGTGGCGGAATATATTCGTCAATAACGGAAGTCAGAACATCTTGACGATTCTGCTCAATCATTTCGCTGATATCGTCTGCTTCCATGAGCTCATCACGCAGCTCATAAACCACTTTACGTTGATCGTTAGCAACATCATCGTATTCAAGAAGCTGTTTACGAATATCAAAGTTACGTCCTTCGACTTTACGTTGCGCTTTTTCAATCGAGCGAGAAAGCATCTTACTTTCGATCGCTTCACCTTCATCCATACCACTTTGGATAAGGCTTGCCATACGATCTGAGGTGAAGATACGCAGCAGTGAATCTTCCATCGATAGATAGAAACGTGAAGAACCCGCATCCCCTTGACGACCAGAACGACCACGTAACTGGTTATCGATACGACGAGATTCGTGGCGTTCAGTACCAATGATGTGCAGACCACCAGCGGCTAACACTTGGTTATGAACCTCTTTCCACTTCGCTTTGATCTCATCGATCTGCTCTTGTGTTGGATTCTCTAGCTGCTCAATTTGTGCCTGCCAGCTGCCGCCCAATACAATATCAGTACCACGACCTGCCATGTTAGTCGCAATCGTCACCGCGCCCGGAATACCCGCTTGCGCTACAATTTCTGCTTCTTTTTCATGGAATTTCGCGTTAAGCACGTTATGTTTCACTTTAGCTTGCTTCAACGCATTAGAAAGTAGTTCAGATTTCTCAATCGAAACCGTACCGACTAGGGTTGGTTGACCTTTTGCAACACGCGCTTTGATGTCTTCAATGATCGCCGCAAATTTTTCAGCTTCAGTGCGATACACCACATCAGGCATATCATCACGAACCATAGGTTTATTGGTTGGGATCACCACGGTTTCCAAACCGTAAATCGATTGGAATTCGAACGCTTCGGTATCGGCAGTGCCCGTCATACCAGAAAGTTTTTCGTATAAACGGAAATAGTTTTGGAAGGTGATCGACGCAAGAGTCTGGTTCTCGTTTTGGATTTTAACACCTTCTTTCGCCTCGACAGCTTGGTGTAAACCTTCAGACCAACGACGACCTGGCATGGTGCGGCCAGTGTGCTCATCAACGATGACCACTTCGCCCTCTTCTGTCACGATGTAATCAACGTTTTTCTCAAATAACACATGCGCACGCAATGCGGCATTGACGTGGTGAAGTAAGCTAATGTTCGTGGGTGAATAAAGAGTATCGCCCTCTTCCATCAAACCATTTTTCACCATTAACTCTTCAACAAATTCTTGACCCGTTTCAGTCAAATGGACTTGTTTTGATTTTTCGTCAACCGTGTAGTGACCATCACCACGATACTCTTCAGAATCTTCTTTATCTTGCTTTTGCAGAAGTGGAATGAGGGTATTAATGCGGATGTACAACTCAGAACTATCTTCTGCAGGACCCGAGATAATCAACGGCGTTCGCGCTTCATCAATAAGAATCGAGTCCACTTCATCGACTACGGCAAAGAAACGTTCACGCTGTACTCGATCTTCTTTACGGAAAGCCATGTTGTCACGTAAGTAATCGAAACCAAACTCGTTATTGGTCCCGTAAAGAATATCGGCTTGATAAGAAAGTTTTTTCTCTTGTGGTGGCATATTGGGTACGTTAATACCGACCGTCATGCCTAAAAACTCAAACAGTGGGCGGTTTGTTTCTGCGTCACGTTTAGCAAGATAATCGTTGACAGTAACAATGTGCACGCCTTTGCCAGGCAAGGCATTGAGATACGCAGGTAAAGTCGCGGTTAACGTTTTACCTTCACCAGTGCGCATTTCTGCGATTTGACCCGCGTTGAGAACCATACCGCCGATCAACTGTACGTCGAAGTGACGCATACCATATACGCGCTTGGACGCTTCACGCACGGTGGCAAATGCTTCAGGAAGTAATTGGTCTAAGGTTTCACCTTGCTCTAAACGTTGACGAAACTCAACCGTTTTGGCTTTTAATTCTTCATCAGTTAGTGCTTCAAAAGTAGGCTCGTAGCTGTTGATCTCTTTGACAATTTTTTTAAGGCGGCGCAGCGTTCTGTCATTGCGACTGCCAATAACCTTTGTCAGTAGCTTAGTTATCATGTGTCAGGAATCTCTCTTTATTAGATCGTTTTCGATCTACTCTTAATGCCGTCAGTCTCTACCAGTTTTGAACTAAGGATACTGAGATAAATCATGTATCACAGATATTGTGACGGTGAGGTTTATTTTCAAGGTATTAAATAATTATGTAACGCATAGTGTAAGGAATTTTTGCGGCAACAACCAATAGCAAAACTATTTGTTTGAAGCACACTTAATATTTTTACGCTTTTTGAGCACTGTTTAAGCAATAACATGGATTTATTACTATACGCATCATAGGCACCACAATAGAATTGAATGGCAACTTAAGAGGGAGACACCATGCGCGATCACCGTCCCACGTTAACGAAAGAGCTGATCAGCGATTCATCTCTAAAGAAAATACAGCAACATGCCACCGAGATCCTCGCTTTAAATAAAGTGCTCAATAAGTTGCTTCCTAAAGGAACGGCCGATCATGTCCGAGCCGCTAATGTGCGCGGTGGTCACTTAATCGTTGAAGTGGCCAGTGCATCAATAAAAATGAAGCTTGATTATGACCGATTACACATTTTGAATCAGTTACGCAACCAAGGATTTGCCAAATTGATCAGCATTGAGCTCAAGATAAACCCAGCGCTCTATCGTAATCGTGGTATGAAAGAAGAAAAAGAAACGGTCGCTCGCCCACCACTATCTGAAAATACGGCGCAAGCATTATTGATGGTGGCGAGTAGCGCTTCCCCCAAAGTCAAAAAACGTTTGGAAAATTTGGCGAAATTGGCTAGGCCCAAATAAGCGTCATCAATGAATTAGTACAAATAAAAAGGCCAGACAACTGTCTGGCCTTTTTATTTAAAAATTGCGATTAAGCGAGAACCATATTTGGTTCAGCAAACGCCACTGGAGAGCCAACTTCTTCTTCAAAAGTAGCCCATTCCCACGCCTCTTGGTCGGCTAAGACCGCACGCAGTAGCTGGTTATTTAAACCATGGCCTGATTTATAAGCACGGAACTCACCCACAATGGAATGACCACACATGTACAAGTCACCAATGGCATCCAATACTTTATGAGTGACAAACTCATTGGCAAAACGCAAACCTTCTTCATTAAGAATACGGTATTCATCTAATACGATGGCGCAATCAAAGCTACCACCTAAACAGAGGTTTTGCGATTGTAGGTACTCAATGTCACGCATGAAACCAAAAGTACGAGCTCTTGAAATTTCTTTGACGAAACCTTGCGAGGAAAAATCAAACACCATGCGCTGTTCATCAGAATCGATAGCAGGATGTTGAAAGTCAATCTCAAAATCCATACGAAAACCGTTATGAGGTACAAGTTCCGCCCACTTATCACCATCTTCAAATCGAACTGGTTTCTTAATTCGAATAAAACGTTTTGGTGTATTCAGCGTTTGAATGCCCGCTTGTTGTAGCAAGTAAACAAATGGGCTAGCACTACCATCCATAATAGGAATTTCAGGTGCGTCAACTTCGATGATAACGTTGTCGATTCCCATGCCCGCTAATGCTGCATTTAAGTGCTCAACAGTAGAGATACGAATACCTTCATCGTTGACCAAAGCAGTACATAGCATGGTATCGCGAACAGATTCAGGGTCCGCAGGGAAGTCTACTGGAGGATTGACATCAGTACGGCGGTAAATGATCCCAGTGTTTGCAGCAGCAGGGCGAAGCGTTAATGTGACTTTACGACCAGAGTGTAAGCCCACCCCAGTTGTTTTCACTATTTCTTTCAGAGTTCGTTGTCTGATCATCTACTTGCCTCTATGTCAGTGCGACAAAACACGGTCGGTAAAGCACCGACCGCGAATGCTACCATAATTTTGAACAGTGTCAAATTATGTCTAATTGTTAATCAGCCTGACGACGTAAAAATGCTGGGATATCAAGATATCCATTTTCCTTATCTGCTTTCGGTGCCGTATTTTGGCTTGCACCGGAAGAAGATGAAACAGTTGACGACGATGCTGATTGCGGTTTCACTTCTGCTCTTTCTTGCAAAGGCTGTGCCGTTTTTTCTTCGATTTTCGCTGCTTGTTGAACCATTTGTGGTTGAACTGCTGGTGCGACTTTTGCTTTACCGCCTGCAACTAAAGTAATGTCTGGCTTTTTCTCATTGCCAATACCCGTTGCAACGACAGTCACGCGAATTTCGTCTGCCATATCAGGATCTAACGAAGTACCGATGACAACTGTCGCATTGTCAGACGCAAACGCCTTAACAGTATTACCGACGGTTTCAAATTCGTCTAGTCGCATATCCAAACCAGCGGTAATATTGACCAACACGCCACGAGCGCCTGCAAGATCAATATCTTCCAAAAGAGGGCTAGAAATTGCCATCTCTGCCGCTTCTTCTGCACGATCTTCGCCGCGAGCCACTCCACTACCCATCATCGCGTGGCCCATTTCTGACATCACAGTACGTACGTCAGCAAAGTCCACGTTAATCATGCCTGGGCGTGTAATTAGCTCTGCAATACCTTGCACTGCATTTTTAAGTACATCATTCGCACTCGCAAATGCTTCAAGTAAGGTAATACCACGACCTAACACTTTCAGTAGTTTTTCATTAGGAATGGTAATCAAAGAGTCAACGTGTTTTGACAACTCTTCAATACCTTGCTCAGCAAATGCCAAACGTTTTTTTCCTTCAAAACTGAAAGGTTTCGTGACAACCGCTACGGTTAAGATACCCAGTTCTTTGGCAACTTCTGCAATAACAGGAGCTGCACCAGTACCTGTACCACCGCCCATACCAGCTGCGATAAACACCATATCGGCACCCATCAGAACTTCTTTAATTCTTTCTCTGTCTTCTAGAGCTGCATCACGTCCAACTTGCGGGTTTGCACCAGCACCCAAACCTTTAGTGATATCACCACCAATTTGAATGACGCTACTTACGCTTGTTTTACGAAGTGCTTGCGCATCGGTATTGACACTGATGAATTCCACGCCTTCGATGGACTCACGCACCATGTGTTCAACAGCGTTACCGCCACCACCACCAACTCCAACGACTTTAATTACAGCATCGTCAGACATTTCCATCATCGGTTCAAACATGTGTTATCTCCGTTTTCCCTGCAACTCAGGTTAAAACTCTTTTTGTATCCAGTTACGCAAACGACCAATTAAGCTCGACATGGATTGGCGTTTCGGTTCGCTGTATTCCGTGTCGTCATTAATTTGGCTCTCTTTCGCATAATGAAGTAAACCAACCGCCGTAGAATGATACGGCTCTTTTACGTAATCTGTAAGGCCACTCACCTCTAAAGGCTTGCCTACGCGAACTTGATTGCGGAAAACGCGTTCCGCACACTCAACCAAACCTTCAATTTGCGCAGCGCCGCCAGTTAAAACAACACCAGCCGCTAAATGGTGTTTAATACCATTTTTGCGCAATTTGTCTTGGACAGTATCTATAGTTTGGTTAACTAATCCCATTAATTCAGTGTAGCGAGGTTCAATCACTTCCGACAAGGTTTGTCTTTGCAAACTTCGCGAAGGTCTTCCTCCTACACTTGGGACGTTAACGGTATCATCCTTGCTTACCAATTCACTCAGCGCACAGCCATATTTTACTTTAATCTCTTCAGCATCACTGACTGGTGTGCCAAATGCAAAAGCAATATCACTGGTTACTGCGTTTCCTGCATAAGAAAACACTTCAGTATGTCGTAACGCACCACCGGTCCAGATAGCAACATCCATAGTGCCTGCGCCTATATCAATCACGCACACACCTAACTCTCGCTCATCTTCCGTAATAACTGCATTACTTGCCGCTAAACCAGAGTAA
Source organism: Vibrio sp. V23_P3S9T160 (assembly GCF_963886625.1). NCBI lineage: Bacteria > Pseudomonadati > Pseudomonadota > Gammaproteobacteria > Vibrionales > Vibrionaceae > Vibrio > Vibrio sp. V23_P3S9T160. The sequence continues at coordinate 35,222 of NZ_CAWPDB010000107.1, read as the reverse complement.
ACCAGTTGTTCAACTTTTAAACCACAGCGTTCTACCGCTTTGATAATATTTCTCGCCATATCATTATGACAAGAAATAAGATGCACGCTCACTTCCATGCGCACACCTGATAAACCAAGCGGGTTTTTAATTCCCTCTTGGTAATCAATCGTAAATTCTTGAGGAATGACGTGCAATATTCTTTGCTCTTCCCCAATTTTTATTGATTTGGCGGTATGAATCGCTCGATCCATATCTTCTTGAGAAACTTCTTCATCCGAAATAGTTCCCATGCCTTTTTCAATACGGCTCGCAATATGTCGCCCAGATAGAGAGAGAAACACATTACTAATTTGGCATTCCGCCATTAATTCTGCTTGGTCAACCGCTCTTTGGACAGACTTAACGACCGATTCAAGATCGTTAACTCCCCCTTTATCCATCCCACGGGATGGGCTCGTACCAGCGCCAATAATATTAATTTGACCGTCAGGCAGTATTTCACCGACTAAAGCTGACACGGTGGCTGTGCCTATATCAAGACCAACAATAATGTTGTCATCAGCGGTCTTAGTCATTTTTACTCTCTTGTGCTTCTTGTTCAGGGAACCAACCTACTGCGGCTCCTGTATCATATCTAAGATCGATATAGCTAACTTGTTCAGCTTTATTACCTAAATTCTTATACAGCGAAATAAAACGTGCAACTCGCTCATCTAGTGATTCTTTACCTAACTCTAAGCGGATGCCATTATCTAAAATTATTTGCCACGCTCGACGATCGTTGAGTAACAGTGACGATATATTTAAGTTTAATGATTGAAACTTAGGGTTCGTTTTATTCCAAACATCCAGTACTTCGTGACTGGTTCCTTGCGGGCCATAAAGTTTCACTCTATCGCCGTTCAATTGACCAATATCACCATTAAATACCGTGCCATATCCGTCTAACAAAGCGTTGCCATTCCAAATCGCTACCGCTCTATACTCTGTCAGAAACACTTTTATTGTGTCAGGCCATTGTTTACGAATCGATGCATGGGCCACCCACGGGATGACCTGTACACTCGATTGAAGTACGTTAATATCTTGCGACATGAAAGTACCGATATGATCCAACTGAGCAAAAGCGCGCTGCACATCTAGCGAAGATACGTATTGCAAGTCACCTTGTAGAACAATTTTTGAAAGCGGTAGCCGCTGTTCATCCCACATCCAACTGAGTGTTGAATAAATGAGTGAACTTATCAGCACCACCACCACGAATAAAAAAACAGCGCCAACGGCGTGATCTTTTATGAGTGGCGAACGGGACACAGCTCGGCTTTCATCGAACACATTCATTAACAAAGCCTGATGTTCCTGTTTTCAAATCGCAATCGCATGCCCTATTTGACTTACAATAGAGGTAAAAGCACTGACTTTAACCTCCGGATTATACTGAGGTCGCTGAAAGTATCAAACATTGAAAGTAAGAAATCTGGACTGGATACCATGTTATTCAATATTGATACACAAATAAGCCACCTAAATTAAATCTGTTGCATTTTACTGATATTCAATTCGAGAGCTGCTAAATGTTTCGCCACCTTGCCTACATCACCAGCACCTTGCGTCAACACGAGGTCACCCTCTTGTAATACATTAGCCAAAACTGAAGGCAGCATGGTGCTGTCAGGAACAAAAATAGGATCGATTTTACCGCGGCTACGTATAGTGCGGCACAATGAGCGCCCATCGGCTCCTGCAATCGGCTTTTCTCCTGCAGCATAGACATCGAGCATGATCAGCACATCGACTTGCTCCAGCACATTGGCAAAATCATCATACAAATCACGAGTACGGCTATAGCGATGAGGCTGAAAAATCATCACTAACCGTTTGTCTTGCCAACCGCTACGCGCCGCCTTAATAGTCACTCCGACCTCGGTTGGGTGATGACCATAATCATCGACAAGCATGACAACTCCATTGCCCGTATCAAACTCGCCAAGATGATCAAAACGACGTCCAGTGCCTTGAGTGCTCGCCATCGCCTTTAAAATCGCTGCATCGCAAATATCGTCTTCCGTAGCCACCGCAATAGCAGCAGATGCATTAAGTGCGTTATGACGACCTGGGATATTCAACGTGATATCAAGATTAGCTCGACCTTGTCTGACGACAGTAAACTGGCCTTGTTGGCCCTGCTGATGGTAATTCTCGATCCTGACGTCTGCATCGTCGGCAAAGCCGTAGGTGATCACTTGGCGACTGATACGTGGAATAATTTCACGCACAACAGGATCATCAATACATAATATCGCCTGACCATAAAATGGCAGGTTGTGTAGGAAATCGATGAAGGTTTGTTTGAGCGTTTCAAAATCACCGCCATAGGTGTCCATGTGGTCCGCTTCAATGTTAGTTACGATGCTGACCATAGGTTGAAGATGAAGGAATGAAGCATCACTTTCGTCAGCTTCAGCAATCAAAATTCGACTTGAGCCTAAACGCGCATTGGTGCCAGCGCTTTTGACTAACCCACCATTGACAAACGTGGGATCTAAACCAGCCTCAGAATAAATTTGCGTAACCAATGCCGTGGTGGTGGTTTTTCCATGTGTCCCAGCCACCGCAATGCCGTGACGAAAGCGCATTAATTCTGCCAGCATTTCTGCACGACGAACAATAGGAATGCGTCGCTCACGCGCCGCTTTGAGTTCAGGGTTAAGTTCATTGATCGCGGTCGACACCACCACCACACTAGCGAGCTCAACATTACTGTCTTGGTGGCCGATGTGAATGATGGCCCCTTTACTCACTAATCTTTCGGTAACAGCGTTGGAAGCAAGATCAGAACCCGTTATTTGGTAGCCTTCATTGAGCAACACTTCCGCAATTCCGCTCATGCCTGCCCCACCAATACCGACAAAGTGAATACACTTGACGCGGCGCATCTCTGGCACCATGGCACGGATTTGGGCTAAATCTTGAGTATGTTTAATGGTCATGAAAAATTTCTCGTTATTGTGTAAGTGCGATGATAGCGTCGGCGACAACTTTATCAGCATCCAGTTGTGCGGCTGCGCGCGCTTGCTGCGCCATCAACAGCAGATCATGGCGATCAAGAGAAGCAATCTCTTGCGCCAGTTTTTCTACTGTGAGTTGGGGCTGTTCAATCATTTTGGCCGCACCACAAGCGACTAAGTGATCCGCGTTAAGCGCTTGCTGCCGATCTTTATGCATAAAAGGGATAAATATAGCGCCAACACCGGCTGCTGCCACTTCCGAAACCGTTAATGCTCCCGAGCGGCACACCAGCAAATCAGCCCACGCATAAGCGCCAGCCACATCCTCAATGAACTCTGTGACGTGCGCATTTTTGATCTGAAGCGCGCGATAAGCTTGCTCAACCGACTGTTGATTATTCTTGCCTGCTTGATGGCAAACTTGGTAATCATCACCAAGCACAGCGAGAACTTCAGGCAAAGTTTGATTGAGAATCTGCGCGCCCTGGCTGCCACCCATCACGAGAATGCGGATCGGTTCATTTCGCTCAGCAAAACGCGCTTGCGGCACAGGTAATGTGGCGACATCTTGGCGTACAGGATTTCCTACCACTTGCGCGTCAGTAAAGGCACCAGGGAAGGCTTGAAACACACGTTTGGCAATTTTTGAGAGCCAGTGATTGGTTAACCCTGCCACGGCATTTTGCTCATGCAGCACAACAGGAATACCTAATGACCACGCCGCCACACCGCCGGGGCCACTGACGTATCCGCCCATGCCGAGTACCGCATCAGGTTGCCACTGCTTTAAGTAACGACGCGCTTGAAAAATCGCGTTCATAATTTGAAAAGGCGCTTTCAGCAAACGCAATATGCCTTGCCCGCGCAAGCCCTTGACTTGGATAAAATCGATCTCAATGCCATGCTTAGGCACTAATTCCGCCTCCATCCTATCTGCAGTCCCTAGCCAGCGGATCTGCCAACCTTGTTGTTGGAGCTGCTTAGCCACGGCGAGGCCAGGGAACACATGCCCACCCGTACCACCAGCCATGACCATTAAACGTTTATTGTTTGTCATTGGATTCTTTTTCTATAGTCACTCGATTGCGATCTTTGAGTCGACATTCGTGATCAATTCTCAACACGATCGACACCGCAACCGACATAATAATTAAACTTGAACCACCGTAGCTGATCAAAGGCAGCGTCAGGCCCTTAGTCGGCACCATACCTGCCGCCGCACCAACATTGACGAGCGTTTGGAATGCAAACCAAATTCCAATACCAAAGGCCAAATAGCCACCAAATTGCTGATCATGCTCAAAGGCTTTTTTACCGATAAACACCGCTTTAAGCACCAGACTAAAAATCAGCAGCAGAACCAATACAACTCCAACAAAACCGAGCTCTTCGGCCAGCACCGCAAATACGAAATCGGTGTGCGCTTCAGGTAAGTATTCTAGCTTTTGAATCGAGTTACCAAGCCCTTGACCAAACCACTCTCCGCGGCCAAACGCCATTAAAGATTGAGTCAATTGATAACCGCTGCCAAACGGGTCTTCCCACGGGTCAAGAAATGAAGTCACGCGGCTAATACGGTAAGGCTCTGCGGCAATCAGTGCGATTACCGCAACAATTCCAGCCACCATCAACGCAATAAATTGTGACAGTTTGGCCCCAGCAATAAACAACATGCCAAACAGAGTCACCAGCATCACAACCACAGTTCCCAAATCTGGCTGACCAAGCAGTAAGATGGCCAAGGTTCCAAACACCATAATCGGCTTCATGAAACCACCAAAAAATGTCTGCCTCACTTCATCCTGTTTACGAACTAAGTATCCAGCCATGAAAATAAACAGCGACAGTTTCGCCACCTCAGCAGGTTGCAGGTTAAATAATCCAAGAGGGATCCAGCGCGAGGCACCATTGACTGATTTACCCGCGAGCAAAACCACAATCAACAAGATGAAAGAAACACCTAATAGTACTGAGCTATATTGCATCCAGCGTTTCATTGGTACTTGCAACACTAAACAAGACGTCACGATGGCCAACATCAAAAAAATGGCGTGACGAAACATAAAGTGAAAGGGCTGCTCAGTTAAACGTGAACTGATGGGAAACGAGGCGGATGTCACCATCACCAGCCCAGTAAGCATCAAACCTAAAGCAATCCATACCAATTGACGATCAAACAAGGCTTCAGGCGCTTGGCTCTGAAACCATTGACGAGTCATCTTGATAAGGCTTGAAAAGGACAAAATGCAATTTCCTGTTGATTAAGCGTAACGCTGCACAAGCTCGGCAAAGGCGTCACCTCTAGCCATAAAGTTTTTAAACTGATCAAAACTGGCACAGGCAGGCGAGAGCATCACCATATCGCCGCGACGCAGTTGCGGTTTGATCAATACGATAATCTCTTCCATCGATGAATAGAACTGAGCCGATGGATGCAGTGGCATAAATTGCCCACCGTCGACGCCAAAACAGCACAATTTTACGTTCAATGTCTTTAGTATCGGTACTAATGGCGAGAAATCAGCGCCCTTGCCAACGCCGCCCACCAGCAGATACAAAGTTCCTTGACAATTTAACCCCGACAGCGCCGCTTGAGTGCTTGCGACATTAGTTGCTTTCGAGTCATTGACCCATTTTACGCCGTGATTATCAGCAACAACCTGACAACGATGTGTCAACCCGCGGTAAGATTTCAATGCGTCAAGCGCAGATGAGTAGTCAACACCAGCCAAATCGAGCAGTGCAAGCACAGTGAGCACGTTGGCACTATTGTGTCGTCCCACTAAGCTGAGCTCCTCGCTTGCCAACAATGGCGTGCCTTTCGCGACTAAAAACGATTTTCCATCAATCATTTGCGTGCAATAGTCGGCGTCATGTTCAACGGAAAAACGTGCGATGTGACCTGAAAATGAGGGAGGTTCCGTCTGGCTATCATCGGCGTTCACGACCGCCGCTTGCGCATACTTAAAAATGCGCAATTTAGCTTGGCGATACGATTCCATACCATCGTAGCGATCCATATGATCTTCAGTCAGATTGAGAAAGGCGGCTGAGACGAGTTTTAAACTTGAGGTCGTTTCTAGCTGGAAGCTTGAAAGCTCTAGCACATAAAGATCAGCCTCTTGCTGAAGTAGATCTAAAGCAGGTACACCAATATTGCCGCCAACCGCAACCTTAACCCCAGCGGCTTTGGCAAGCACTCCAGTTAAATCCGTCACCGTGCTCTTACCGTTGGATCCTGTGATAGCGATGACAGGCTTATCCACCTGCCAAGCAAACAACTCAATATCACCGACTACGGGAATGTGCTGTGCTAACGCCAGTTGAATCTCTGGCGTAGCTAAAGCAATGCCCGGATTAGTGACAATCAGGTCAGCGTCAAGTAGCCAAGCTTGGTTCCAGCTGCCACAATGTAGCTGCACTTGCGAGCTTAAATGCTCTCGACCTGGCGGGTTTTCCCGCGTGTCGATCACCTTAATCGTGAGCGAGCGATCTAAGCTCAAAAGGTAGTTCACCACCGAGAGGCCCGTCATACCCAGCCCCACGACCACCACATTATTAACAGTTTGCCAACGATCCATCTTCATTCCATTCAACGCCGTTTTGCTCTATCACTAGCGCACTTTTAGTGTAGCCAAACCCACTAACACCAACACAATTGAGATAATCCAAAAACGGACGATCACACGTGGTTCTGGCCAACCTTTCAATTCATAGTGGTGATGGATAGGCGCCATCCGGAAAATACGTTGACCACGCAATTTGTAGGAGCCTACTTGTAAAATCACCGACAAGGTTTCCATCACAAACACGCCGCCCATGATCACTAACACAAACTCTTGACGAACCAACACCGCAATCGTGCCGAGTGCACCGCCTAAGGCGAGTGAACCCACATCACCCATGAAGACTTGTGCAGGATAAGTGTTGAACCAAAGAAAGCCTAAACCGGCACCCACAATCGCAGTACACACCACTACTAGCTCTGAGGTATGAGGAATATAAGGAATATGCAGATAGCTGGCAAAATTGACGTTCCCCGTTGCCCATGCAATCACTGCAAAACCAGCGGCAACCAAAACAGTCGGCATGATAGCTAAACCGTCCAGACCATCGGTTAAGTTCACCGCGTTACTGGTGCCGACGATGACAAAGTAGGTTAGTACAATGTAGAGCAAGCCCAGTTGCGGCATCACATCTTTAAAGAAAGGCACCACAAGTTGAGTGGCGGCGGTATCGTTGCCGTGCGCATAGAGTGCAAACGCCACTATCAACGCAATGGCCGACTGCCAAAAGTATTTCCAGCGCGCGATCAATCCATCACTATTTTTGCGCACCACTTTGCGATAATCATCCACAAAACCGACCACACCATAACCAAGCAGCACCGCAAGTACGGCCCACACATAAGGGTTTGAGAGATCGGTCCACAGCAGTACGGTAGTAATGATAGAGGCGAGGATCATAACACCGCCCATGGTTGGCGTACCGCGCTTACTAAAATGTGATTCAGGACCGTCGTTACGCACCACTTGACCAATTTGCAGTAGTTGCAAACGTTTAATTAAGCGCGGCCCCATCCATAACGACAGAGCAAGTGCGGTTAAAATACTTACGATGGCCCGAAATGAGAGATATTCGAACAGACGAAAAAAAGAGAAGTATGGCTGGAGTAGATCCGCGAGCCAAATAATCATGAGTATTTCTCCTTGAGAGCAGCCACAATTTTACTCATACCTGCGCTATTTGCACCTTTGACGAGTAAAGTATGAGACTCTTGATCGGATTGTGATAATTGCTGCTCGATATAAGCAATCATGTCCGCATGGCTTTCAAAATGGAGGCCATGGCATAGGTCACTGATCACTTTTGCATCGCGACCGTAAGTAAGGACATAGTCAAACTGAAATGGTGCAGCATGTTCACCGACTTGACGGTGAAGTGCAAGGCTTTCGTCGCCTAACTCGGCCATATTACCTAAAATTAGCCAACGCTTTGCAGAAAAAGTGTTAAGTAGATCAATAGCTGCTTTCATCGCCGGAACACTGGCATTGTAACTGTCATCAATCAGTTTCACTGTCGCGCTCAATTGGGTGACATCAACACGCCCTTTCACCCGAGCCAGATGCGCAAGCCCGTACTGCACCTCTTCAAGGCTTGCACCCAACTCAATGGCTAACGCCGCCGCCGCCAACGCATTGGAAACGTTATGTTCACCAATAATATTGAGCCCAATATCAATATGACCGACTGGTGTGATCATTTCAAACTGCGCTTCACCTTGCTCATTAAGCCTGATATCACGGGCGTAAAAATCCGCAATTTGACGGCTGGAAAAGGTTTTAACGGTTTTATCCGCTAAAATAGCGCTCCAGCGCTCACCACCATGGCTTTCTAAATTAATAATGGCTGTCGCGCCTGCAGCAAGCCCTTGGTAAATTTCACCTTTTGCCTGTTTCACGCCCTCAATTGAGCCAAAACCTTCCAAATGCGCCGCAGCAACATTGTTCACCAATGCGACATCCGGCTTCACTAAAGAGGTGGTATAAGCAATTTCACCAATATGGTTCGCCCCTAACTCAATCACCGCATACGCATCATTAAGATCAGAGCGAAGCAGAGTGAGCGGCACGCCGATATCATTATTAAAATTGCCAGCAGTAAAGAGCACGCGCCCTTTGGCTGATAAAATATTTGCCACCATCTCTTTGACAGTGGTTTTACCACAACTGCCTGTAATCGCAGCGGTCGGTGTTTGACACTGTTGGTGAACCCAAGCGCCAAGCTGGCCTAACGCCTGTTTGGTGTCGGTGACCACCAGTTGAGGAACCGAAACTGCCAAAGGGCGCTGAACCAATAACGCCTTTGCACCAGACGCAACCGCTTGTGCAGCAAACTCATGAGCATCAAATTTATCACCGACCAAGGCAACAAAGAGCGCACCGGGTTTGATTTGACGCGTGTCGGTCGAGACCTCAGATACGGTGACATCACAACCAACCAATTGTGCATGTAAAACGTGCGTCAATTGCTGTAAAGAGACTTCTATCATGCACTTATCTCCAGTAAGGTTTGCGCCGTTTCGCGATCCGAATAATGGATAGTTTGATGGGCCATCACTTGATAATCTTCATGCCCTTTGCCTGCCAATAAAATGATGTCTTGCTGATCAGCATGTTGCAGGGCGTATTGCACGGCAGCGTAACGATTGTGTTCAACGTGTGCGCGACTTGCAAACTCAAGCCCTGCCACCATATCTTGCACAATGTCTGCCGGTTTTTCGCTACGAGGGTTATCGTCGGTCAAAATGACCTTATCGGCGCAGCGCTCTGCAATTTCGGCCATCATCGGGCGTTTGCCTTTATCACGGTCGCCACCACAACCAAAAATCGCCCATAGCTGACCTTGGCAATGAACGCGAAGTGCTAATAGTGCTTTTTCCAAAGCATCAGGCGTGTGTGCATAATCGACGACGATCTTCGCACGATTTGGCGCTTGAAAGAGCTCCATTCGCCCTAAGACTGGCTGCAGTTGAGAAGCCGTTGTCATCAAGGCTTGTTTATCAAAACCTAAAGTCAGCATAGTGGCAAAAGCGAGTAGAAGATTGCTGGCGTTAAATTCGCCAATCAACGGCACGCTCAATTCACCTTGACCATAGTAGCCGTCGAAGGTTAATGAAATACCATTATCACTGTAAGAGACCGAGCTCGCCCACAGCGCTTTAGCGCATTGCGGTTGCTGTTTTAAAGAGACGGCAATCGGTGCTTTCAGCTGTGCTAACCAACTCGCACCCACCGCATCGTCGGCATTAATGACAGCGTGTTGGCAGTGATGAGCGGTAAATAAGGAGAGCTTTGCTTTGGCGTACTCTTCAATGGTGCCATGATAATCGAGATGATCGCGGCTTAAGTTAGAAAACACGCCCACAGCGAACTTCAATGCTTGAACTCGCCCTTGAACTAATCCGTGCGAAGAGACTTCCAGCGCGGTATAGCGAGCGCCCTGCTGCACTAATTGATAGAGTGTTTCTTGTATCTCAATGGCATTACCTGTGGTATTGGCGGCAGGCTGTAAATGGTTAAGAAAACCATTACCCGTCGTACCCAACACCGCCGCTTTCTCGCCTAACAAGTCAATCCACTGCGCGATTAATTGAGTAATGGTGGTTTTACCGTTGGTTCCCGTAACCCCAATCAACGTATTGGCCTTCGAACGATAAAGCCGCGATGCCAGTTGAGATAGATGTTGGTTTAGCTCAGCAAGGTAAATCACTAACACGCCATTGACGGTAGTCATACTGCCATGCGGATGCTGCCTACACGCTTGAGCCAATACCAGATTCGCCCCAGCTCGAGTAGCGCTATCAATAAACTGCCTTCCGTCGATGGCATGGCCGACCACTGCAATAAAGGTATCATTGGGTGATATTTTACGGCTATCGAGCACTAAACGAGTCACCGACAACGTTGAAATAGAATGGCCATCGAGGTCAAGCCAAGGGGCGATGAGATCTTGTAAACACATACTCGGCGTCATTGTGCTTCTCTCTTAATTATTTTTGGAATCGATTTTCATCAGGAGCGACATTGAGGATCTGCAACGCTCCTTTCATTATTTCGGCAAAGACAGGGCCGGCAACGGAGCCGCCATAATATAAGTCACCTTGAGGTTCATTCACCATCACCACTAACGAGACTCGAGGGTCGCTCACTGGAGCCACTCCTGCCGTGTAAGCAAAATATTCATCACCATAACCGCCGGCAATCGCTTTGCGCGAAGTGCCTGACTTGGCCGCAATGCGATAGCCCGGAACCGCGGCTTGAGTTGCTGTGCCACCGGGTTGGGTAACGGTTTCTAACATTTCCAACACTTTCTTAGCATTAGTTTTATCAACCACTTGGCGTGATAAATCTTGCTGGTTGCTGTCAATAATATGGATTGGTTGGTACTGACCTAAATTACCTAAAGTGGCATAAGCATGAGCCAACTGAATGGGGGTAATTGACAAACCATAGCCAAATGCCAAGGTGGCAATTTCAAACGGTGACCAACGGCGGCGATTCGGGAAAATACCCAAAGTCTCACCGACGAGGTTTAAACCGGACATTTCACCAAGCCCTACAGAGGTATACATACCTAATAAGGCTTCGAGAGGCATTTCAAGCGCCAGCTTAGCCACTCCGATGTTACTCGATTTTTTCAGAATTAAGGTTAAATCGGCTTTGCCGACTTTTGAGGTATCACGCACTCGACTGCCGCCGATTTGCATGATGCCATTCCCTGTATCTATCACCGTTTTGTCATTTGCAACGCCATTTTCAAGCGCGGCCAATACTACAAAAGGTTTAACAGTTGAGCCCGGTTCAAAGGCGTCCGTGATCACGCGGTTACGCATTTTAAAACTTTGCCAATCGGAACGGTTATTGGGGTTGTATGAAGGGGCGTTAACCATCGCTAATACTGCACCCGTTTTCACGTCGAGCAAAATGGCCGATGCCGAAGTGGCACGATAGTCCGCTACAGCTTGCTTGACCGCACGAAAGGCGATCGCTTGCAAACGTTGGTCAATGGTCAACGCCAGCGGCTTGCCCTCTTCACGCTCTTCAAGCGAGATATTTTCCACCACTCGGCCATACCGATCTTTGCGGATCACCTGTTTGCCAGCTTCCCCCGTCAGCCATTTATCATAGCTGCGCTCAACCCCTTCTAAACCGTGGCCATCGATGCCCGTCACACCAATTAAGTGCGCACTCGCCTCACCAGCTGGATAGTAACGGCGAGATTCGGCCTTTAGCCCCACACCCGCTAATTTAAGTTCGCGAATATAATTGGCCATTGCAGGGCTCACTTGACGCTGCAAATAGATAAAACGGCGGGTTTGGTTCTCTTCAATTTTTTTCAGCAGCTCACTGCGCTTAATGCCTAACACATCAGCCAGTGCGTACCAACGTTCACGTTCAACTAAGCCGCCGGCTTTAAAAATAGCCACAGGATCAGCCCATACTGCATCGACAGGAACACTGACTGCGAGAGGTTCACCATTACGATCTGAAATGATTCCGCGTGCCGATGGCAAGGTTTTGGCTCGGACAGAGCGCATATCTCCTTCGCGGATCAAATTATCCGGTTCGATAATTTGGATGAAGGCAACGCGCCCAACCAATAAAGCGAAAGCAACGAATACAAAAAAGAGGATGAGATAGAATCGCCAACGGATCAAAATAGGAGATGTCGCTTTTTCTTGACGAGGTGCCGCTTGGGCTTTGTCTTTGTTTTTTTTCATTTGAGCGTAATCACCACTTCTTTATCAGAATCAGGTCGCTTCATTTCCAGCTCTTGTTTGGCAAGATTCTGCACGCGGCTATGTTCTGCGAGGGCCGTTTCCTCAAGAATGAGGTTACGCCATTCATTATCGAGCCGCTCGCGCTCAACTAAGGTTTGATCTTTTTCTGAAATCGCCTGCCTAGAATGGTGGGTAATAAACACCACTCCCATCGCACTGGCAAAAATTAACATTAACAAAATAAGCGGCACTCGACCCACCGTAAACAGGTCAAGTGCAATCAGTTTGGTTAAGTTAGGCGGCGACTTAGACATGGACTACAGTTTTTCAGCAACTCGTAATACTGAGCTGCGTGAGCGGGGATTGAGTTCCACTTCTTCTTTAGTTGGCATAATCGCTTTCCCAACTGGTTTTAAGTTGGCTGAGCCCAATGCCTGAATTTGTATTTCTGTTAACGGCAAACCATGTGGAACCTCTGGGCCTTTACTCTCTTTACGAATAAAGCGTTTGACCATGCGATCTTCAAGCGAATGGAAACTGATCACCGATAAACGCCCTTGTGGGGCTAAGATCTTAGCTGCGCCTTTTAATGCAGTGTCGATCTCTTCTAATTCACTATTGATATAGATACGAAATGCTTGAAATGAGCGCGTAGCCGGGTGCTTTTTCTCTTTAAAGCTTTTCGGCGCAGCTTCTGAAATCAGTTTAGCCAATTGACTGGTGCGCGTCAGAGGCTCTTTTTCATCGTCTTCACGGTAAGCGACAATCGCTTTGGCAATACGGCGCGCGTGCTTGTCTTCACCAAATTCACGAATCACCCAAGTAATGTCGTCCAAATCGGCTTGCGCAAGCCACTGCGAGACAGGGATCCCTGACGTCGGGTCCATACGCATATCAAGCGGGCCATCTTTCATGAAACTAAAACCGCGCTCGGCATCGTCCAACTGCGGCGAGGAAACGCCTAAATCAAGTAGTACTCCATCCACTTTCCCGACCAGATCGTAGCGCTCAGCGTATTGTGCCATGCCAGAAAATGGGCCATGAATGATAGTAAAACGCGGGTCGTTAATTTTTCCAGCTTCAGCAATCGCGTGTGGATCGCGATCTATGCTGTACAGACGACCATTGTCACCCAACTTAGAGAGAATTGTACGACTATGACCACCACGGCCAAACGTGCCGTCGATATAAATACCGTCTGGTTTGATAGCAAGGCCATCAATGGATTCATTCAGTAGTACAGAAATGTGTTGAAAAGGTTCAGTCATCGTTTTCTCATCGGGCTAAAGCTGAAATATAGCAATCGGCTACGGCGCAAGTATTCAGTTTACTGATTTAACGCCGCATCGCTACCACTTGACGTTGGCATCACGTGATATTGCGCTAAGTTTAGTGCTTACGAAATAATTTTCGTCAATAAAAAGCAAAAAACCCATCATAACCGCAAGAGTTATGATGGGTCTGCAATAGGTGGAGTTGACGTATAAGCCGGGTTCTGTTCCGCTTGCGCGGCAGTAGCCATTCGTCTAGGCCAGCAATCACTCACTGGCTCAAGCAACCTACCCGCTTCCTTACGCGAGCAACGCAATGTGGAAGCCTATTTGGTCTTGCTCCGGGTGGAGTTTACCTTGCTACGAACTGTTGCCAGACGCACGGTGCGCTCTTACCGCACCCTTTCACCCTTACCTGTGCCCATTCCGAAGAAATTGGGCCATCGGCGGTCTTCTCTCTGCTGCACTTGTCGTAGGCTTTCGCCCCCCAGGCGTTACCTGGCACCCTGCTCTATGGAGCCCGGACTTTCCTCCCCTCCATCAGTCTCCCCAGCACAAGGCTAAAGGACATCAATGAAGCAGCGACTACCCAGTCAACTCCGAGGGCGGATTGTATAGAGAAAGATAGGTACTGTCTAGGCTCAAACAACTTCTGTGTTTAATTCACGCTTAAGCGTTTAATTATCCATCGATTTAAAACATCAAGATGCCGCTGGCTAATTAAGCAGATAGGTTTTCAAGCCCCCACTTATAAAGGGCATTTTTCTTAAGGTTATAAATTTCAGCCGCCAATGCGGCCGCTTTTTTCAGAGGCAGCTCTTTTGTCAAAATCGCTAAACTGCGCAACGCTTCGTCCGGCAAGCTATCGTCCACGCTTTCTCTGTAACCATGGATCAGTAACACCATTTCACCACGCTTGCGGTTCTCATCTTCATTAATCCAATTAATCAGTTCGCCTAACGGCAAACCTTGAATCGTCTCGAAGGTTTTGGTGAGCTCGCGGGCTAGCACCACGTTACGATCTGGCCCTAAGATAGCTAACATATCTTGCAGTGATTCGCTAATTCGGTGTGGTGACTCATAAAAAATACAGGTGCGTTCAGCCTTAGCGATCTCTAGGAATTTATCTTTACGCCCTTTGCTTTTCGGCGGCAAAAAACCTTCAAAACTGAAACGATCAGAAGGCAAGCCTGATGCACTGAGCGCAGTAATCACAGCACAGGCGCCCGGAAGTGGCACAACTCTCACACCAGCTTGACGACATTGATTGACAAGATGGTACCCTGGATCACTGATCAGTGGCGTTCCTGCATCAGAAACCAACGCAATAGATTGCCCTGATAATAATTTATCGACTAACACTTGTGCTTTTTGCTGTTCGTTGTGATCATGCAAGGCAAAGGTTTTAGTCTGGATATTGAAGTGAGCGAGAAGTCTGCCAGTATGGCGTGTATCTTCCGCAGCGATAACATCAACACTTGAGAGTACTTCAATGGCTCGCTGGGTAATATCACCCAAATTGCCAATTGGCGTAGGAACAATGTAGAGAGTTGGGATCTCTGCTGGCAAGGTTTTGCTATCTGTCATTTGTTTACCATCACTTCAACGATTAATATAGAGACAATTTTACACGGAATAACGAAAGAACTCATGGCTATGAAGAACCATCCGAGACTCAGTGTACCACGCTTATTCACGCCCGTTGCATTAGCAATGGCTTTGGCGGCGTGTTCGTCTTCACCATCGACGCCCACCTCAGTCGATATTACGCAAGATCCCACCAAGTCAGCGCAAACTTACTTGATGCAAGCAGATAGTAGCCAAGGTTCACTGCAAAATGATTGGTTGATCATGGCTCTTAAAGCTGCCATTAACGAAAACAACAGCGAACAAGCGCAACTGTTGATTATGCGCTTAGCCAAACAGTCGCTCTCTGAAGCGCAACAAGCTGAATGGCAAATGGCTAAGGCGCAGTTGTTGAGTAATGCGGAGCAGTTTTCACAAGCGCTCTCTCAGCTTAATTTTCAGGCTTGGTGGAAGCTAAGCCCTGAAACATGGGCTCAATACCATCAAATGCGCGCCGATATTTTTACCGCGCTCAGCCGCCCTTTTGATTCAAGTAGGGAGCTTATTGCATTAAGCACTTACGTTGATGATGCCGAGCAAGAAGCGATTGCCGATCAAATTTGGCTCAATTTCAATCACTATAGCGAACGTGAAATTACCCAATTAAATCCAGAGCCTAACGAAAACGTGCTCGATGGCTGGCTACAACTGGCTGTATATATGAAAACGCTCAATAGCAATATTCCGCAGCTGAAGAATACGCTCGAAAAATGGCTTGCGGAAAACAGCAATCACCCAGCGGCTCGTTATACGCCTAAAGCGATACAAGATATTTTAGCGCTGGAAATCATCAAACCCACTAACACCGCGTTGTTACTTCCTCTTTCCGGAAAGTTTGCCACGCAAGCTCAACTGATCCGTGATGGCTTTATCATGGCGATGATGAATGACCGTAACCGTGACCTCAATGCTACCTTGACTGTGATTGATACCAATGCCGAAGACGCCGCGCTCATAGACAAGCAATTGATTGAAAAAAACATTGATTTCATTGTTGGGCCACTCATCAAAGAGAACATCGAGAATCTACATAAGCTTCAACAAGCACGCTTAGCTTCTATCCCTACGCTGGCGTTGAATATTCCAGACAAAATTGAAGATCATCCTAACACTTGCTATCTTGCACTTTCGCCAGAGCAAGAGGTTGAACAAGCCGCTAAGTATCTGTTTAGCCAAGGCTATCAATACCCTTTAATACTCGCTCCTCAAGGTAATTACGGCCAGCGTGTAGTAGAAGCGTTTAACGCAGAATGGCAAAAATACAGCAAGAATAAAGTATCGGTGAACCTATTTGGTGATAAGCGTCAATTGCAACGCAACATTAACTCAGTATTTGGTCTACAAGATAGCCAACAAAATATCGCGCAAATGGATGCGTTGATGGGTATTGATTTGCAAAGCCTGCCCCGCAGTCGTCGTGATATCGATTCGGTTTATATCGTGGCTAACAGCGCAGAATTGACTTTAATTAAACCCTTTATCGAGGTCGCAATTAACCCTGACACTAAGCCACCTAAACTGTTCTCAAACTCTCGTAGTAACAGTGGTAACACACAGTATGAAGACCTCTCTGGTGTAACTTATAGCGATATTCCATTACTCATTCATCCCAATTCAATGCTGGATAATGAAATGAACCAATTGTGGCCAAAGAACTCCAATAGCGAGCGACGCTTACAAGCATTAGGTATGGATGCTTATCAGTTAATGATTGAGTTGCCACAAATGAAGGTCGTCGAGGGGTATAGTATCGATGGCAAAACAGGCACATTAAGTATTGATGAGCAATGCGTGGTACAGAGAGAGATCAGTTGGGCGGTGCATGGCGCTCTTTAGTCGCCGCGCAGTTGGTCAACAGTATGAAACCGCAGCCAAACACTATTTATTAGGTTGTGGTTTGGCTTTTATTGAACAAAACTTCAATACCAAAGTCGGTGAAATCGACCTCATTATGCGAGATAAAAACACCTTAGTGTTCGTAGAGGTTAAATACAGAAAAAACCAATGTCATGGGCATGCCGCAGAAATGGTTACTACCGCAAAAATGGCAAAGTTGATGAAAACCGCGAATTTATGGCTACTGAAACATGGCCTATCGCCCTATGACACCGATTTTCGTTTCGATGTGATCGCCATCCACCAAGATGTGCACCACATTGAGTGGATTAAAAACGCAATAACTCAAGGATAAACGATGCTCGACAGCATTAAAGACAGTTTTACCGAAAGCATCCAAATTCAAATTGCGGCTGCTGAAGCACTACCCCATGCGATCACGCATGCTGCACAAGCCATGGTGGCAACGCTACTTAACGGTCATAAAATTCTCTGCTGCGGTAATGGTGGCTCTTCGGCCAATGCCCAGCTTTTTTCTTCTTGCTTACTGAACCGTTTTGAAACTGAACGTCCGAGTTTACCCGCCATTGCATTAACCGCAGACAATACTACGTTAACCGCAGTTGCTAACGACTATCACTACCAAGAAATATTCTCGAAACAGGTACGTGCATTTGGTCAACCTGGTGATGTTTTGTTGGCTATTTCAACCAGTGGTAACAGCAAAAACATCATTAAAGCGATGGAAGCGGCTGTGACTCGTGATATGACGATTATCGCTCTCACAGGCAAAGACGGTGGAGAAATGGCTGGTCTTCTAGGTGAAAATGATGTGGAGATCCGCATCCCCTCGCAGCGGACGGCTCGAATCCATGAAGTTCATATGGTCACCCTACACTGCTTATGTGACTTGATTGATCAAGTCCTTTTCCCTTCTCATGAAGAATAGACAATGAATAGATTAAAACTTTCACTCATTCTACTGTTGAGCTTTGCTGTATCAGGTTGTGCAGGCGTTATCCTTGCTGGCGCGGCGACAACAGCGAGCCTAGTAACAGACCCTCGAACCACTCAAGAAATTTGGAATGATAATAACATCGAATTTGAAGTAGCAGGTATCGCCAATAAAGCCCCCTTTAACGGAAAAACTCGCATTACGGCCAGTTCTTATCAAGGGATTGTCGTGTTGATGGGACAAGCTGAAAACTCCGGATTACTCAATGAGTTTGAAAATAAAGCACGTGAGACAAAAGGGGTCAAAACCATTCATAATCAAGTCAGAATAAAAGCGCCTTTATCAATTGGCGAAATCAGTAACGACAGTTGGATTACGACTAAAGTAAAATCAGCGCTGTTGGCCAATTCTGAACTGAACACAATCAAAATCAAAGTAATCACAGAAAATAGAGAAGTATTTTTACTTGGCTATGTCTCGGCGGAACAGGCTAATCTAGCCAGTGATATTGCCCGAAACATATCAGGCGTAAAACAGGTGATTAAGGCATTTCAATACAGCGAATAACCTCGGTTATCCTTTGTTTTTTAGAAAAAAGCAGCGAATATCGCTGCTTTTTCGATCATGACTGCTTAATGTGTGAAAATGAGTTACTTAATAACTCTTAAGCTTGGTTTTCCCTTCGGCCGAGAGGTTTCTTGTGCTCGAGTCTCTAATAATTCCTCATCTTCTTGAGAAGCAACGCTTAACATCGGCTCTTGTTCAGATTCCTCTGTTATGCCCGCTTCTAGATAAGGGATATAGGCCTCTTCCGGTTCAAACATAGTACCTGCACCGTTTTCACGTGCATAGATAGCTTGCACTGCGTACAAAGGCACTATGACCGAATGAGGACGTCCGCCAAAGCGAGCATTGAACGTAATCGCTTCATTGCCAAGCTCAAGGTTACCTATCGCTCTTGGGGCAAGATTAAGGATAATTTGTCCATCTTGCACAAACTCCATCGGCACTCGTACACCCGTAAGAGTGGCATCCACAACAACATGAGGAGTCAATTCATTTTCTAATAGCCAATCATAAAATGCTCTAAGCATATAAGGTCGGCGAGGAGTCATTTGAGAGATATCCATCAAACTGCCTTAACGAACTAAACGCATCTCACGTTCAGCTTCTGTTAAAGAAGCCAAGAATGAATCACGCTCAAAAACACGATTCATATATACTTTAAGCTCTTTAGAGCCAGGACCAATCAGATCAATACCCAAAATAGGTAAGCGCCATAGTAATGGAGCTAAATAACAGTCAATGAGGCTAAACTCTTCACTCATGAAATATTCGTATTCCGCGAACACAGGACCAAGAGTAAGTAGATCATTGCGTAATTTATTACGAGCAGCTTCTGACTCTTCCGCATTGCCCTTCACGACTTTCTCAGCCAGTGAGTACCAGTTTTTCTCAATACGGTAAATCATCAAACGGCTATTACCACGAGCCACAGGATAAACAGGCATCAGCGGTGGATGAGGGAAACGCTCATCTAAGTATTCCATGATGATCTTTGAGTCATAAAGAGCAAGCTCACGATCAACCAACGTTGGTACTGTCTTATATGGGTTTAGCTCAATAAGGTCAGCTGGCAGATTGGTTTCATCAACTAATTCTACTTCAACACTGACACCTTTTTCCGCTAGAACAATACGTACCTGATGACTATACATATCAGATGCACTCGAAAATAGCGTCATCACAGAACGTTTATTGGCAGCTACAGCCATGGAGCCCTCCAGCACACTTACAGATATAAAAACAATGGAGGCCAAGCCTCCATTGAAGATTCTAAAAATTAGAAATTAACGCCGCATGGTAGCACAATTAATGCACATCACGCCAATATTCTTTCTTCAATAGAACGACCACGATAGTAAATAGCACAAGGAATGCCATTACCCACCAACCTAAAGTTTGACGTTCAAGCTTGACTGGTTCTGCTGAATATTCAAGGAAGTTAACAATGTCACGGACCGCTTGATCATACTCACTTTGGCTCAGCTCCCCCGTTCCATCAGACTCGACACCAACAACCTTCTTCACTTCCTCACCATTGACACTGTGAGTGCCATAAACAGGCTGTGGGACCCCTTGCAGCTCTTCAAGCACATGAGGCATACCCACACTTGGGAATACAATGTTGTTTACGCCAAAAGGCCGGCTAGGATCGGCATAAAATGAGCGAAGGTAAGTATACAACCAGTCAGTACCACGAACACGGGCCACCAGCGTTAAATCAGGTGGCGGCGCACCAAACCATTTCGCTGCAGAGGTGTCTGGAATTGCATTCTCTATCAGTTGACCAATTTTGGCATTAGGATCAAAGATCAAATTCTCTTTCATCAAATCCGCAGGAATATTCAAGTCATTCGCTACACGTTCATAACGCTGGTACTGAGTTGAGTGGCAACCAAAACAGTAGTTCATGAATAACTTGGCACCATGCTGCAGTGATGCTTGATCCGTTAAATCATTATTCGCTTTATCTAGATGTACATTTGCGCCAGCTGCCAGAGCAAGTGACGGCAGCATTGCAAATAAAACTACAATCCACTTTTTCATTTAAATGTCACCCTTTCTGGTAATGGTTTCGTTGCTTCATTTTTGCTATAGAAATAGAGCAAAACAAAGAACATGAAATAACCTAAGCTAAAGATCTGCGCCATAAGAGTATAAGTTGGTGTGGCTGGCAACGCCCCCAAAACACCCAAAGCAATAAAGCAGATGGTGAACTGAATAATATTGAACAAGTGGAACTTACTGCGATAACGGTAAGAACGAACTTTACAGCGATCCAACCATGGCAATAAGAACAGCACTACAATCGATGCACCCATTGCAATCACGCCAATTAGCTTATCAGGAACAGCACGTAAAATGGCATAAAACGGTGTGAAATACCAAACAGGTGCAATGTGTTCAGGTGTTTTCAGTGGGTTTGCCGCTTCGAAGTTAGGCGGCTCAAGGAAGTAGCCCCCCATCTCTGGGTTAAAGAACAACACATAACAGAACAGGATTAAGAAACCAGCTACACCAATAAGATCTTTTACTGTCCCGTAAGGATGGAATGGAATCGAATCAATGATGTCGTATTTCTTAGTGTAGTAGTCATGAAATTTAAACTGCGTTTTATAATCATCGCCCATCGAACCTTTTGGTACTTTGGTTTCAATACCGTCAGGGTTATTAGAGCCGACTTCATGCAGTGCTAATATATGGAGAACAATTAGCAACAATAAAACAATAGGTAAAGCAATCACATGCAGTGCAAAGAAACGGTTCAGAGTGGCACCTGAAATAACGTAGTCACCACGTATCCATAGAGTTAAATCATCACCGATAACGGGGATTGCACCGAACAAAGAGATAATAACTTGCGCTCCCCAGTAGGACATTTGTCCCCATGGTAGCAAGTATCCCATAAAGGCTTCGGCCATCAACACTAAGAAGATCAGCATACCAAATAGCCATAGCAGCTCACGAGGCTTTTGATAGGAACCGTAAATTAAGCCACGGAACATATGTAGATAAATCACCACAAAGAAAGCTGAAGCGCCAGTGGAGTGCATATAGCGCAGTAACCAACCATACTCAACATCACGCATTATGTATTCAACAGATGCAAAAGCCCCTTCACCTGATGGCACATAGTTCATGGTTAGCCACACGCCAGTGAGCAGTTGGTTAACAAGAACCAACATAGCTAACGATCCAAACAAATACCAAAAGTTAAAGTTTTTTGGCATTGGATATTCAGATAGGTGTTTTTTGTAAGCGTTCATTGCAGGTAAACGCTTTTCTACCCAATCAAGTAAAACTTGCATTATGCAGCCTCCCCGGTCTCATCTAATCCTATGACAATACGAGTATCGCTAAGATACATATATTGAGGGATAACCAAGTTTAGTGGTGCCGGAACACCTTGAAAAACTCGACCCGCCATATCAAATTTCGAACCATGGCAAGGACAGAAAAAACCAGATTTAACCCCTTGAACTTGTTCACTAAAAGAATCAGGCAAATAAGTAGGTGAACAGCCAAGGTGAGTACAAATACCCACAGCAACGAAATATTCAGGTTTAATCGATCGATAAGCATTTTGCGCATAATTAGGCTGCTGCTGCTCATCCGATTGAGGATCTCGAAGTTGGTTTTCGATATCTTTTAGCCCATCGACCACTGATTGAGAGCGACGAACAACCCAAACAGGTTTTCCTCGCCACTCAACACGAACCATTTGCCCCTCTTCAAGTTTACCGATTTCAACTTCAACGGGGGCTCCAGCCGCTTTGGCTTTAGCACTTGGGTTCCAAGATTTAATAAAAGGAACGGCGACAGCAGCGGCTCCTAACCCTCCGACAACGGCTGTTGTCGCGGTTAAGAAACGTCTGCGACCGTTATTTAAAGGCGCATTGCTCATCCAAACATTCTCCCATTTGCTCCCTGTGGATTATTATTATTCCGCTTATCAAGAGCATGGCTAACAAAATACGAATCTAGTTGTATTTATTTGATGGCAAATCATAAATAAAACCCTACTTTTTGACAAGATAAAGCTACCTTTTCGTAACATTCGTGAAGTAAATCGCACGTGAGGTCACAAAAGGAAGATTAAAGAGCAACAACCAAATGATGTGATTAAAAAAATGAGTGTTTGCTAACACCAAAAAACAAAAAGCCCGGTATAAATACCGGGCTTTTGAACCACAATCCAGTAACACTGGAAGCGAATCTTTTGAAAAAAGATTAACGCTTAGAGAATTGTGGTTTACGACGTGCTTTACGTAGACCAACTTTCTTACGTTCAACGCAACGAGCGTCGCGAGTAACGTAGCCAGCTGCACGTAGAACAGGACGTAGTGATTCGTCGTATTCCATTAGAGCGCGAGTGATACCGTGACGGATAGCACCAGCTTGACCAGAAATACCACCACCTTTAACAGTAATGTATAGATCTAGTTTCTCAGTTAGTTCAACTAGCTCAAGAGGTTGTTTAACAACCATGCGAGAAGTTGGACGACCAAAGTAAACATCAAGGCTACGCTTGTTGATTACAATGTTGCCGCTGCCTGGTTTAATAAAAACGCGTGCAGCTGAGCTTTTGCGACGGCCAGTGCCGTAGTATTGATTCTCTGCCATTTTCGAAATCCCCAATTAGATGTCTAGTACTTTTGGTTGTTGAGCAGCATGGTTGTGCTCAGCGCCAGCGTAAACTTTCAGCTTACGGTACATAGCACGGCCTAGAGGACCACGTGGTAGCATACCTTTAACCGCTAGCTCAATAACCATCTCTGGCTTACGAATAATCAGCTTGTCGAAAGTGATTGATTTTAAGCCGCCTGGAAATTCAGTGTGACGGTAGTAAGTTTTAGCTGCTGCTTTGTTACCAGTTACAGTAACTTTCTCAGCGTTTACAACGATGATGTAATCACCAGTGTCCACGTGAGGAGTGTATTCAGCTTTATGTTTGCCACGTAGGCGAGATGCAATTTCACTTGCTAGACGACCTAGAGTTTTACCCTCAGCGTCTACGATATACCAGTCGCGTTTTACAGTTTCTGGTTTAGCAACGAAAGTTTTCATGCTAATAATAACCCGTTAAATAAAATTTACACTAAAAGGAGCATTAAAATGCCCCCACTGTCTAAGAGTCCAAAGTTGCCCCTTCGAGCGTTTGGTTTCTCTCGGCCTCTCGTTTCACAGAAACAGGCCTGCAGTAACGGTGGGTCGCAGGATTATAGGGAAGTCAGTAGAAAAAATCACCTCTTTTTGAACAAAATCACGAATTTTTTATTTTGCTTTAAAAGTGTTCGGATTGAGCTAGGCCAGATGTTCCCTTGATAAATACTCATGACTTTGCATTTCAATTAACCGCGACTGACAACGTTTGAATTCAAACTCCAGTTGCCCATGCAGATACAGATCGTCCAGCGCCACTTCGGCGGAGATAATTACTTTTACATGTCGTTCGTAAAATTCATCAATCAACGCAATAAAACGCCGCGCTGCATCATCGATGGCGCGATCCATTTGCTTCACATCAGCCAACAGTACTGTGTGGTAAATTTTGGACAACTCAATGTAATCGTTTTGGCTTCTCGCCGTTTGACATAACTGTTCAAATGTCGCATGTAAAATACCATCACTAGCCTTTACAACAGAGAGGGTGCGATGATTGATTTCAATCTCACTGCGTGCTTCTTTTTTCTCGTCACCAACCAATTGCCGATAGTAATGTTGTAAATTGTGGCTTGCTGCTTCATCCAATGGATAGTGGTAAATTTCCGCTTGCTCTAATGTTCTTAAGCGATAATCAATACCACTATCGACGTTCAACACATGACAGTGTGATTCAATCAAAGCAATTGCAGGGAGAAAGCGTGCTCGCTGCAAGCCGTTGCGGTATAAGTCGTGCGGTGGAATGTTCGATGTCGCCACTAAGATAATACCGCGCTTAAACAGTGCTTGAAACAAGGTACCCAAAATCATCGCATCGGTAATATCTGATACAAAAAATTCATCAAAACAGATAATTTCCGTTTCAGACTTTAAAATATCGGCAACCTTTTCTAAGGGCTCTTCAACTCCAGCCTGCGCCTTCAACTCATCATGAACTCGGTACATAAAACGGTGGAAATGCACTCGCATTTTGCGAGTGGTTGGCAGAGCCTCAAAAAACGTATCCATTAGATAGGTTTTTCCTCGC
This sequence comes from Vibrio sp. V23_P3S9T160, assembly GCF_963886625.1. Classification (NCBI taxonomy): domain Bacteria; kingdom Pseudomonadati; phylum Pseudomonadota; class Gammaproteobacteria; order Vibrionales; family Vibrionaceae; genus Vibrio; species Vibrio sp. V23_P3S9T160. Next base: position 10,507 of record NZ_CAWPDB010000107.1, on the reverse strand, counting down.
CCGACACCGCCCCAAAAATAGAGCCCTTTAGGTAAGTTAGGCTGTTCAGCTTGGCGACCAAGCCATTTGGTCCAAACCGCGGAGGGCTTAACTGGTTGGTTAAGATAATCCTGAAACTGATGGTAGAGTAAATCCAGCGCATCGACGGCGCTTTCTTGGGCAGAGTCTCGCTGAAAACCGAGTTTTTTTACATCGTGTTCATATCGCTGTTTTGGTGTCATGACCGCCTACTGCACTAAAGAAAATGGAAACTGCTATTTCGTGTATTTCGCTTTATTGGCTAGAGCAGTCATAGTAACATGTCCGAGCGACGTGTGTAACCAACAGGTAAAAAACATGTTAAATAACAACAATAAGGAGCTGTTATGCCTTGGATATATGCCATTGTAGGCTTGCTAGTAGGGGCCGTGTTGGGAATGGTCATTTCACGATTGACTACGCCTCAATATAAAAACCAAAAGTCTCTACAAAAAGAATTAGATAACGCGAAATTTAGTTTGGAACAACAACGCCAAGAATTGTCGGATCATTTTGCTCAAGCGGCAGAAATACTCGATACACTAGGTAAAGATTATACAAAACTGTATCAACACATGGCCAAAACATCGTCCGAAATTCTGCCGAATATGCCAGAGCAAGATAACCCATTTATCAAAAAAATCGCTCTGCATAATGATACAGATAAAAGCAACGATGACATTTTGGAACAGCCACCGAAAGATTATGCCAATGGCGCAACAGGGCTTTTTAATACCCCCAAAAAAGAGATCATTCATTCTGCAGACGTGGTTAAGGTGAAAGCCGTTTAATCTGAATTCATGAACTTTATAAAGGTTTTTGAGTCATAAACCTCACGAGAGTGTTGAAGTTTTGTCTTTCGTACAAATATTAAACTTCGAACACAGTTATTCCAAAGGAGCTTATGATGAAAAAACCTTTACTTCTTTTAACCGCTCTATCCTTAAGTTTAAGTTCAATCATCACCCCACTACCCGCAATGGCAGCGCTACCCTTTTCTGTCAGTGGTGAGCCATTGCCGAGCTTAGCACCGATGCTAGAGCAAGTGACACCGGCGGTTGTGAGTATCTCAGTTGAGGGAACTCAAGTTTCCCATCAACGTTTACCCGAGCAGTTTCGATTTTTCTTTGGTCCTGACTTCCCAATCGACCAATCGCAAGAGCGGCCATTTAGAGCATTAGGCTCTGGTGTCATTACTGACGCAGACAAAGGTTATGTTGTGACTAATTATCACGTCATCGATGGCGCTGATAAGATTCGCGTCAAATTATACGACGGCCGAGAATACGATGCGGAGCTCGTCGGTGGCGATAAAATGTCCGATGTCGCGCTGATCAAACTAAAAAAAGCAAAAAATTTAACCCAAATTCGTATCGCGGATTCAGACAAACTGCGTGTAGGTGATTTCACGGTCGCGATCGGGAACCCGTTTGGTCTTGGTCAAACGGTGACTTCCGGCATTGTTTCTGCGCTAGGACGAAGTGGACTTAATCTTGAAAACTTTGAGAACTTTATTCAGACCGATGCCGCGATTAACAGTGGCAACTCTGGTGGTGCCTTAGTCAATCTCAATGGTGAATTGATTGGGATTAATACCGCGATTCTTGGGCCGAATGGTGGCAACGTTGGGATAGGTTTTGCAATACCATCAAATATGATGAAAAACTTGACCGAACAGATCTTAGAATTTGGTGAGGTAAAACGTGGCGTGCTCGGTGTTCAAGGGGGTGAAATAACCTCTGAACTGGCTGAAGCGCTAGGCTATGAGTCAAGTAAAGGGGCGTTTGTTAGCCAAGTTATTAAAGATAGCGCCGCCGATAAAGCAGGGATCAAAGCGGGTGATGTCATCACAGCTATTAATGGAAAAAACGTTTCTACCTTCAACGAATTAAGAGCCAAAGTGGCAACATTAGGTGCAGGTAAAAAAATCACAATCGATGTTATCCGCGATGGTAAAAGCAAAACCTTCGACGTAACCTTGAGTGAAAACAACACCACAACTAAAGCAGAGCAACTGCACTCGGGGTTGACTGGTGCGGCACTGACCAATACGACGGATCAAGACCCAATCGCTGGCGTTAAAGTGACTGCTATAGAGAAAGGGTCAGCGGCAGAAGCGTATCAACTACAAAAAGAGGACATCATCATTGGTGTTAACCGCCAACGAGTGAAAAACCTCGCACAATTACGCGAAATTTTGGAGAAAAAGCCGAGCATACTTGCGCTGAATATCCAACGAGGTGATAGAACTATTTACTTGGTTATTCGCTAATTAGTGAGAATCTCTTGTCGAGTGATCAGGGCAGCATTTAAATGCTGCCCTTTTCTTATTCAATCATGTAGTGCTATTCTTCCTCTCTCAAGCTCAGGTGTAAAATAAGCTGAGTATATAGCGGGTTTTGTTTGGGGAAGATATGCTTAACTTTTTACTTCGTTCAGTGGGGCTTGGGCTTCTCGCTGCTGTTGTTATTTTACTAGCGGTTCCCTCGCTACGTTCAAATGTTCTCCCGCAAATCGCGGCCGAAGAGTCTCCCAATGCGCTCTCTTTGCAAATTTCGTTTAACCAAGCCGTTCGCCGCGCCGCACCTGCTGTAGTCAATATTTACAACCAAAAATACACCGAAAGCGATCGCAGTAAACTGTCGATTCAAGGGTTAGGCTCTGGTGTGATTGTGAGCGAGAAAGGGTACATCATTACGAACTATCACGTAGTAGCCCAAGCCGACCAAATCGTAGCGGCCTTACAAGATGGCCGTCTCGCAGCCGCGCAATTAGTAGGCAAAGATCGACGCACGGATATCGCAATTTTGCGAATCGAAGGAACGAACCTTCCCGTTATTCCACAAAATCCCAATTACTCGGTGAAAGTTGGCGATGTGGTACTGGCCATTGGCAATCCATACAACCTTGGACAAACCACTACTTTTGGTATCATTTCTGCCACTGAACGTTCATCAGTCAGTACCGATGGACGTCAAGCTTTCATCCAAACTGATGCGGCCATTAATGAAGGCAATTCAGGTGGAGCTTTGGTCAACACTCAAGGAGAGCTCGTAGGTATTAATACGGCTTCGTTTCAACAAGCAACTGAAATGAAAACCGATGGTATATCATTCGCGATTCCCTACAAATTAGCCAATACCATTATGGAAAAAATCATTGCTGATGGACGCGTGATTCGCGGCTATATCGGTATTGATGGGCAAGATATTACTCCAGTAACATCTCGCTTACTTGGCAGTGAACATATTGGCGGTATAGTTGTGTTGGGCATTGACCCCAATGGCCCTGCGGAAACGGCTGGTTTTAAAGAGCGGGACATTATTCTAAAAATTGGCGGTAAAAAAATTAATGGTCGCAAGAGTGTGATGGAAATTGTCACTGACTTGCGCCCAGGTACCGTTGTCGATGTGCTCATCTTACGTAAAGGTGAAGAGATGACACTTCCCGTGACAATTGTTGAAGACCTACGCGAATAAAACTAAGCCACCAAAAACAAAGAGACATAAAAAAGCCCCCAACTCACGAAGGGGGCTTTTATTTATAGATTTTTACTCTTGCTCAAGATCTGAATCACTAAGTTCTGATTCAATCTCAATCGCAGTAACACGTTGTAACCCTCTCGGCAGTAAACTACCTCGACGTCCACGCTCACCACGGAAGTTTTCTAGATCGCTGGCTTTTAAACCAAGTTTGCGTTTGCCGGCATAGAGCGTAATAGCCGCTCCTTGAGGCAAGGAGATTAAGTGTGACACAAACTCTTCACGCTCTTTGGACTTAGCCGCAGGAATATTGATTATTTTGTTGCCTTTGCCTTTGGTTAGCTGTGGTAAATCTTTGATTGGGAATAGCAACATTCGACCCTGATTCGTGATCGCTAAAATGTCATCAGACTCCAAATTACCGATGGCCTGCGGCGTCATTACCTCTGAGTTCTCAGGCAAATTAACTAAGGCTTTACCACTACGGTTTTTCGACAGTAGTTCACCACCTTTACACACAAAACCATAACCGGCATCCGAGCCCACTAACCAGAGTTGATCCTCTTCCCCCATCACTACTTGGCGGATAGACGAGCCCTCTGTGATATTGAGACGACCCGTAATCGGCTCACCTTGACTGCGCGCCGAAGGTAGCGAGTGAGCTTCAAGCGAATAACTTCGACCATCGCTACCCAAGAATACGACCTGTTGATTGCTCTTACCACAAGCATGAGCCAAATACTGATCGCCGGATTTATAGCTCAAACTTTGGCAATCCACATCATGCCCTTTGGCATGACGTACCCAGCCTTTTTCCGAAAGCACAACGGTGATCGCTTCACTTGGCACAAGGTCACGCTCAGTCAAGGCTTTAGATTCAGCACGCTCAATCAGTGGTGAACGGCGATCATCGCCATACTTCTCAGCATCTGCTTTGATCTCTTTCTTCAACAAGGTGTTCAAGCGACGCTCAGAACCAAGCAACTGCTCTAATTTTTCGCGCTCTTTAGCAAGCTCATCTTGCTCACCACGAATCTTCATCTCTTCAAGTTTGGCTAAGTGGCGAAGTTTGGTATCTAAAATCGCATCGGCTTGAATAGCACTAATACCAAAACGGGCCATCAGTACCGCTTTCGGTTCATCTTCAGTACGAATGATTTCAATCACTTCATCAATATTCAGATAAGCGATTAGTAAACCTTCCAAGATGTGCAAACGCGCCATGACTTTATCAAGACGGTACTGCAAACGGCGGCGAACCGTGGTGCGGCGAAACTCAATCCACTCAGAAAGAATAGTCACTAAACCTTTCACTTCTGGGCGATTGTTTAAGCCAATCATGTTCAAGTTAACACGGAAGCTTTTTTCTAGATCGGTTGATGCGAACAAGTGGCTCATCAACAAATCACAATCTACACGGTTAGAACGCGGCACAATAACAATGCGCGTAGGGTTCTCGTGATCCGATTCATCGCGTAAATCTTCAACCATTGGCAATTTCTTCGCGCGCATTTGGTTAGCGATTTGTTCGAGCAATTTAGCGCCTGAAACTTGATGAGGTAATGCGGTGATCACAACATCACCACCCTCTTTATGCCAAACCGCGCGCATTTTGATACTGCCGCGACCTGAGCGATATATTTTCTCAATTTCAATTCTGGGTGAAATAATTTCCGCTTCGGTCGGATAATCTGGCCCTTGCACATACTGCATCACATCGTGCAGTTGCGCCTCTGGGTTATCGATCAGGTGAATCGTCGCATCGGCAATTTCGCGCACATTGTGTGGTGGAATATCGGTCGCCATGCCCACCGCAATTCCCGTGACGCCATTGAGCAAAATATGAGGTAAACGCGCCGGCAGCATTTGTGGTTCTTGCATTGTCCCATCAAAGTTAGGCTGCCAATCAACGTTGCCTTGTCCAAGCTCACCCAGTAAAACTTCAGCGAATTTAGACAGTTTCGCTTCGGTATAACGCATCGCCGCGAAGGATTTTGGATCGTCCGGAGCACCCCAGTTACCTTGACCATCCACCAATGGATAGCGGTAAGAAAAGGGTTGTGCCATTAATACCATCGCTTCGTAACAGGCCGAATCACCGTGCGGGTGGTATTTACCGAGCACGTCACCAACGGTACGCGCTGATTTTTTGTACTTGGCTGACGCCGAGAGTCCAAGCTCCGACATCGCATAAATAATACGTCGCTGTACCGGTTTTAAACCATCACCAATATAAGGCAGTGCGCGGTCCATGATGACGTACATCGAATAATTGAGATAGGCGTCTTCAGTGAACTTACGCAGCGGCAGTTTCTCAACGCCATCAAAGGTTATTTCAGTTGACATTTATTGCACCTCTGCCATATCGCCATAACGTTGCAACCATGCGCGGCGGTCATCTGCACGCTTTTTACCTAGCAACATGTCCATCATCTCATCCGTTGCTTCAGCATCATCAATGGTCAGTTGCACCAAGCGGCGCGTGTTTGGATCCATCGTTGTTTCACGCAATTGAAGCGGATTCATTTCACCCAAACCTTTAAATCGCTGGACGTTGATTTTGGCTTTTTTCTGGCTAAGTCGCTCTAAAATGCCCTCTTTTTCAGCATCATCGAGTGCATAAAAGACCTCTTTGCCGCAGTCGATCCGATACAAAGGCGGCATCGCAACAAAAATATGACCCGCTTTGACTAATGCTCGGAAATGTTTGGTAAATAAGGCGCAGAGCAAGGTGGCAATATGTAAACCATCAGAGTCCGCATCTGCGAGAATACAGATTTTACCGTAACGCAATCCATCGAGATCGTCGTTATCAGGATCAATCCCAAGCGCAACAGAGATATCATGCACTTCTTGTGAAGCCAGCACTTGGTCTGCCGACACTTCCCACGTATTTAAAATTTTCCCACGCAGTGGCATAACCGCTTGAAATTCACGATCGCGCGCTTGCTTAGCACTGCCGCCTGCTGAATCCCCTTCGACAAAGAAGATTTCAGTGCGGCTCAGGTCTTGCACTGAACAGTCGGTCAGTTTACCGGGGAGCGCGGGGCCTGATGCGATTTTTTTCCGTACCACTTTTTTGCTGGCTCGCATGCGGCGATGCGCATTGGCAATGCACACTTCGGCAAGTAATTCAGCGAGTTGTGGTTTTTCATTCAGCCATAAACTAAAGGAGTCTTTTATTACACCTGAAACAAAAGCCGCGGTTTGACGTGAAGAAAGGCGCTCTTTGGTTTGCCCTGCAAACTGTGGGTCTTGCATCTTAACCGACAACACATAAGAACAGCGGTCAAAGACATCTTCACCAGTTAACTTAACGCCACGCGGCAACAGGTTGCGGAATTCACAGAATTCACGCATCGCATCGAGCAACCCTTGGCGTAAGCCGTTAACGTGCGTACCACCTTGTGCGGTAGGGATTAAGTTAACATAGCTTTCAGTGATCATCTCACCACCTTCAGGTAGCCAAATCACTGCCCAGTTGGCCGCTTCAGTTTCAGCGACAAACTCACCCGTAAATGGCTCTTCGGGCAATAAGGTGTAACCCTTTACGCCTTCTGCGAGATAATCTTTTAGGCCGTCTTCGTAGTACCAACGGTGCTCAAGATTGTTAACCTTATCACTAAAGGTGATCTCGAGCCCCGGGCAAAGTACCGCTTTAGCGCGCAAATTATTGATTAGGCGAGTCACTGAAAAGTTAGGCGAATCAAAGTAGCTGGTATCGGGCCAAAAGTGGACACTCGTCCCTTTATTACGACGACCACAGGTACCAGTTACCGTCAATTCCTCGACTTTATTACCGTGCTCAAACGCCATTTCATATATTTGCCCATCACGGCGAACGGTCACTTCCACACGCTTGGATAGGGCATTCACTACGGAAATACCTACCCCATGTAAACCACCGGAGAACTGGTAGCTTTTGTTTGAAAACTTACCACCCGCATGCAATTTACAGAAGATAAGCTCAACGCCTGATATTTTCTCTTCAGGGTGAATATCAACAGGCATACCACGCCCATCATCGATCACTTCAAGTGATTGATCTGCGTGGAGAATAACTTGTACCTTGGAGGCATATCCGGCTAGCGCTTCATCGACACTGTTATCGATAACTTCTTGGCCTAAATGGTTAGGTCGCGCGGTGTCCGTATACATCCCAGGTCGGCGACGTACTGGCTCTAAACCATTAAGAACTTCAATGGCCCCAGCATTATATTGTTCAGTCATAATACGGAATGCTTTTATAGATAAATGATTCGTTACTTTTTCGGCAGTTTATCAATGATGTGCTTGTGATTAATTAACGACAACAACGCTGATTTTTTCAGCATTACAAACTGCAAAAGTATAGATAGGACATAGTCTGGAAGAGCCTTGCTTATGTCAAGCGAGATAAGTAAGTTACAGGTAAAATTATGACTCCCCCCTCAATGAATTGGTCAGAGATCTAGGAATTCGATGATTTGTCGCGGATATCGCTCAAAGTTCACAAAACTATGATCGCCGCCAAATTCAACCGTCTGTTTTGCTCCCGCCAATTTAGCGACGGCTTGACGGTAATCTAAGACTTCATCACCCATTTGTTGCAACAACCAAAATGACGTGACGTCATTAATTTTAACCTCTAATGCTTTGAGCTCTTCAATATGTTTCGCCTCTAGCCGATAGTGCTCTTGCGTGTAGGGGTTGACTTGTTCGCCTAAAAAATTGACCAATAATTCATACGGTTTGATTGCTGGGTTTATCACCACGGCACGAAAACCAAACAAATGGTTTAACCAAATAGACAAATACCCGCCTAATGAACTCCCCACCAGCGCAATACGATATTGATCTTGATGTTGATGAATAAGATCAAGTAGATATTCCGCAGCTTGCGCGGGAAAACTGGGTAACTTAGGCACCATCACTTTGATATCAGGACGCTGCATTTGGCAATACTTCACCATCACTTGTGCTTTGTGCGACAGCGGCGAGCTATTAAAGCCATGAATATAAAGCAGCATAGGTTGACGAGTAGGCATCTCAGTATCCATTAGCGTTAAAATCCGGTTGGAATGCGCCGTTAGCTAAACGTTTGACTTGAGTTTCTATTTGACCATCAGCAGATAGCGTCAATTCACGCCATCCTGGGGAAGTGCGATCCAAAGCAAAATCATCTGAATTGGGCTTAAATTGTACACAGGTCGAGGGAGTAGCCATCACTCGGACACCGTGATGGAGTTTATCCATATTTTGATGAACATGACCACACAGGACGGCTTTCACATTGCGATGTTGCGTGACGATATTCCAAAAAGCATCGCTGTCTTTAAGGCTATGTTGATCGAGCCAGGCACTCCCCACCAATAGAGGATGATGATGCAGCACAATCAAGGTGTGTCGCTGATGGTGCGTCGATAATTTTTCGTCAAGTAAAGCCAATTGTTGATCGCTCAGCCGTCCGTGCGGTACGCCCACCACTTGAGAATCGAGCATCACCATCTGCCAGTGTTCACCGAGTAATACATGCTCCGACTGTTGAATCTGCTCTGACGGGAATACGGCGCCCATATTGGGTTTAAAGTCGTGATTACCGGGAAGCCAAAAACAAGTTTTTTCTAATGAAGAAATACCACGAGAGAAACGAAGATAAGACTCAGCACTATGATCTTGCGAGATGTCGCCCGTAGCCAGAATTGCATCAAATTCAGCATGTTGTGCGCAGATCTCTGCCACAACAGCATGAAAGCTATCTACCGTATTAACACTCAACAGGCTGCCATCATCCGGCGCAAACAGATGCGTATCGGTAATTTGTAGCAGCTTGATGCTGTCTGAATTGTCTAGAGTTGGCGACACGTTCAAAATTTATTAATCCAAATTGAATGACTAATTTTCATCTACGACGAAGACTAAATTGGAGCTCGGCTAATCCCGTGCTTTAAACAGAAAGTAAGCCAATCGCCTAAAAAGCGATTGATTTGCGCTTTCTCATCTTTTTGCATCATTTGTTCATTCGGGTAATCATAGCGAGCTTTGATCTGATTTATCCGCGCACTTGCACACACTTCGGAAACACGTGCATCGTGGTAAAGCCTGACAGACATCGACGGTAATGGAAATACTGAAACGTCATCACTCTGACAAATCTCCACTAAAGTTGTGTACTTTGTGACCTCTAGCACTTGTAATTGATAGGTCATTTGAGCAGCCTGATAACAGCGTAAGTCACCTACGCTCGGCTGACTGGGTAACAAAGCGTTCAATTTCGCGTAGTTAGTTTCGTACACACGCATTAGTTCCGATAAATCAACGTGATACGGTTTTTTCAATGCTAATTCTGCCATTGCAATTGTAACTGTTGATAGTTTAGCTCTAACCATTGTAAAGCGATAATTGAGGCACCATTCTCAATTTGGCCATTTTTCACTAAGCGGTAAGCCTCTTCACGGCTCATGACATGAACGTTGATGTCTTCACCTTCATAGTCCAGCCCATGTACGCCTTTAGCTTGCGTTGCATCGATTTCACCAACAAAGACGTCGAGTAATTCAGAGCATCCCCCAGATGATGGATAATAAGAGCTAATTTTTTCGATTCGGTTCACTTCAATTCCCGCCTCTTCCATCGCCTCTCGACGAATAACCTGCTCGGACGTTTCATTAGGGTCGATGACTCCAGCAACAATCTCCAGTTGCCAAGGATGGGCGTGCTCTAGTGCTCCAACTCGAATTTGCTCTATAATCACGACTTCATCACGCGCAGGATCATAAGGAAGCATAGCCGCAGCATGACCTCTTTCAAACATTTCTCTTTCAATCTCCTCACTCCATCCACCTTCAAACAACTTGTGTTTAAAGCGGTATTTCACCATGCGGAAAAAACCTTGGAACAGTGTTTCTTTTGAAATGACGTCCACATCTTGGGGCGTAAAAATGTTGTACCGTTTGTCAGACTGCTGCATTTGAAACCTCGCTCAGTGAATCTCATAGTTTAATCATGGAATTCATCCATCACCAAGG
>NZ_CAWPDB010000106.1:38149-43828 GCF_963886625.1 Vibrio sp. V23_P3S9T160 | reverse complement strand
TGATCTGCTCCAGCTAGACTGGACACTTCATTAAGCGACATTTTGCTGTTCAAAGTTAACTGGGCTTAGATACCCAAGAGCACTGTGCCTTCTCGTCCGATTATAATCAACCTCTATGTACTCGAAGATCGTTTGGCGCATCTGGTCTCTCGTCATAATCGGCTCATTTTGGATTGCTTCAACTTTCATAGAATGGAAGAAGCTCTCAACACAAGCATTGTCCCAGCAATTTCCTTTCCTACTCATACTTTGTTTTAGATTATAAGCAGTTATGAGATCTCGATAATCTTTTGAGCAGTACTGACTACCTCGATCACTATGAACGATAACCTGCTCGGGGAATCCGCGACGGAACAACGCCATTGATAGCGCATCACAGACCAGCGTAGCCGTCATTCTGGTATCCATAGACCATCCAATTACTTGTCTTGAGTAAAGGTCAATAATTACCGCCAAGTACAGCCAGCCTTCGCTTGTCGCTATATAGGTGATGTCTCCAGCCCATTTTTCATTCGGAGCAGATGCGCTAAAATTCTGAGCCAACAGGTTTGGAGCAACAGGCATTTGATGCTTGCTGTCCGTAGTGCACTTAAACTTGCGTGCAGCTTTCGGCGTTAAATCTTGACGCTTCATACTGGCAGCAATGGTTTTAACATTGTAGCGTTCACCGTTCTCAGACAGTTCTTTTTGGATACGCCTTGAGCCATCTCGGCCTTTGCTGTTGTCGAAAGCTTCTTTAACTTTTGTATCAAGCTGTTGGCGAATAGCCTCACGTTGGATGGCGTTGTGCCGATGCTTAATCCAGTAATAAAACCCACTTCGGGAAATCCCGAACACCTTAGCCATACGCACTATACTGAAGCACAGCAGGTGTTCGAGCATAAACTCGTAGCAATCTACTTTAGATTCTTCGCGAAGTAGGTGGCGGCCTTTTTTACAATTTCTAGCTCTTCAGCTTGCTCAGCCAACTGCCTTTTGAGCTTGGCAACCTCTGCGGTTAGCTCTTGCTCTCGCTGACTAGTACTGGTGTCTTTCTTCGAGTTCTTCCGCCACCCGTAGATTTGAGATTCGTGTAAAGAAAGCTGTCTTGCTGTCGCAGCTACTCCCACTTTATCTGCTAACTTCAGGGCTTCTGCTTTAAATTCAGGGGAATGTTTAATTCTAGTTTTCTTAGTTGTCATTGTTCACCTCGTTAGTGATTGTACTCACTTAACTCAGTGTCCAAAACTGCTGGGGCGGATCATACTTCAGAGACTTACAAATTGAAGTACTCCCTTTTAATGAAGATGCGAAAACAACACTACGAAATATATCTGTAGTTCTTGATGCTTTTAAGGTTTCTGCTCGCACTGCAATCCAAATCGCAGATAGGGTAGTAGCAACAATCTCAAATATGCCCAGAGGCTCTAAGATTGATATATTGATGTTAACAGCTTTGCTTTGTATCAAAGAGAAAGATCATAATCTTTTTGATGAAATAGTAAGTGGTAAATTTACGAGAGTAGAGCAAAGTGGTAATAGTAAAAAGACTATCTACTTGAATGAGTTCCTCGAAACTTACATTCCAGAAAACTCTCATATGCGCCATATTGAAATGAACTTCGATCCACAGGAATATGCACCTAATTTTAAGTTCAATCCTCGTCAAGCCGTTGTAGCTAACCGATATACATCTGGGAGTTATCGATTCTACTTAATTAAGTATCTCCAAGAAATTTTCTCTTCTCACTTTGGTTCAACTGGAAAAACTGGAAAATTCCCCTCGGAATCATTATTTCTAGGCCAAGATCACAGTAGCCGGACTCAAGAACAGACACCTTTAGAAAAACTCAGCAAGACTCTAACTGAAGAGTACACAAAACATCAATATGACAAAGATGCACAAATGTTAGGCGTACCTGCACTTCTATGGGTTAAGTATTTCTATATCAAAAATAAATACGACTCTATAGACATGGATGAATATAAGGACTTTGTCGAGTTAGCATCCCCGCTAGACTGGATGGGCAAAGATGAGCTACCAGAAATAGATTAATGCTTAATATTTATACCTTTGTGGTGGAACTAGCAATTGGACAAAAACATTCCAGTAACCTATATCGCTCATCATAAATAGCATACCCAATACTCACGAAATTAATTCCCTCCCCCTAAAAGAGGAGGAACACCTCGTCATAAGCTTCTACTCGAAAGCATAATGAGCGTGTTTGAGTTGTTTATATAACTTCTGCCAAGTGTTTTGATAGAGGGAAAACTGACAAATTTTGTTGTAAATGGCCAGGTTTGATTAGAAGCGATCATACTATATTAATTATTTTCCTATACCTGTCGGCCCTTAGTATTCACGGTAAGGTGTTTATTTCTCTCTGATATTCCTCTTTATGGCTACCTCTTTAGGGTAGTTTGAGTTTGTAATTGATTTACATCAGTAATTCATTTTCTTTCATAATTAAAAATCTCGCTCAATGAAACGTTACCATAATTAGGAACCCATATGAGCAGGATGAAGCTGGTTGTCATCGGTAATGGCATGGTTGGCCATCGCTATATCGAAGATTTGGTCGAAAAAATGGAGGCATCGGCTGTTGATGTCACGGTTTTTTGTGAGGAACCGCGTGTTGCCTACGATCGCGTCCATCTTTCTTCCTACTTTTCACACCATACTGCTGAAGAGCTTTCGCTTGTTAAGCCGGGTTTCTATCAAAAACATGCGATTAATGTCTTGATGGGCGAGCGAGCGATTAACATTAACCGCGAAAAGCGCGTGGTCTATTCAAATACTGGCCGTGAAGTGAGCTATGACAAATTAGTCTTGGCGACGGGCTCTTATCCCTTTGTACCGCCGATCAAAGGCAATGAAAGTAAAGACTGCTTTGTCTACCGCACCATTGAAGATCTAAAGGCCATCGAAACGTGCGCGAAAAAGAGCAAAAGTGGCGTAGTGATAGGCGGTGGTTTACTTGGCCTTGAAGCGGCTGGCGCGCTGAAAGCGTTGGGCGTACAAACCCATGTGATTGAGTTTGCTCCGGTATTAATGGCTGAGCAACTTGACTTGCAAGGCGGTTTACAACTGCGTAATAAAATTGAGCGGATGGGGGTGCAAGTTCACACTAGCAAAAATACGCTAGAGATCGTTGCTCAAGGCGAGACCGCTCGTAATACCATGAAGTTTGCCGATGGTTCGGATTTGGAAGTTGACTTCATCGTATTTTCCGCAGGGATACGTCCTCAGGACAAATTAGCTCGTGAAATGGGCTTAGACATCGCGCCGCGTGGTGGCGTTGCCATTAACGATCACTGCCAAACATCCGATCCTGATATTTACGCGATTGGCGAATGTGCTTCTTGGAATCAAACTTTCTTCGGTCTGGTTGCTCCTGGCTACAAAATGGCAACGGTTGCGGTTGATCATCTTGTGGGCAATGAGAGCCAATTTAGTGGTGCAGACATGAGCGCCAAGCTCAAACTGCTGGGTGTGAAGGTGGGATCGATTGGCGATGCCAATGGACGAACGCCGGGTTGTAAAAGCTACGTCTATCAAAATGAAGAAGATGAAGTTTATAAGCGCATTATCGTTTCTGAAGACGGTAAAAAATTGCTTGGTGCAGTTTTAGTTGGCGACACGTCAGATTACGGCGATTTACTGCAACTCAAACTCAATGATATTGAGCTGCCCAAACACCCAGACACCTTGATTCTACCTGCGCATGCTGGCGCTGAAAAACCGGCATTAGGCGCAGATGCACTACCTGATACTGCTGTGATCTGCTCTTGTTTTGATGTGACTAAAGCGAAAATTGCCCAAGCCGTGGCCGATGGTCATCATACGCTCGGCGCGATTAAAGCGGTGACAGGGGCCGGAACCGGTTGTGGTGGTTGCGTGCCTTTAGTGACGTCGGTTCTGAATGCGGAACTGGCTAAATCGGGTGTGGAAGTCAAAAACGATATTTGTGAGCACTTTGCGTATTCACGCCAAGAGCTGTTCCATTTGATCCGCATTAACGGTATCAAACGTTTTGATGAGATGTTGGCAAAACATGGAAGCGGTTATGGGTGCGAAGTCTGTAAGCCAACAATTGGTTCGATTCTGGCCTCGTGTTGGGGGGATCATGTGCTCTCGCTATCGCTGGTCAGTTTGCAAGACACCAATGATAACTTCTTGGGTAACATGCAAAAAGACGGTACTTATTCGGTGATCCCACGCATGGCGGGTGGTGAAGTCACACCACAAGCGCTTGCGGTGCTGGCGAATGTCGCTCAGGAATACAAACTTTACACCAAAGTGACGGGCGCGCAGCGCATTGGTCTGTTTGGTGCTCAAAAAGACGATTTACCTGAGATTTGGCGCAAACTGATTGATGCTGGATACGAGACAGGCCAAGCCTATGCCAAAGCTCTGCGCATGGCAAAAACGTGTGTCGGTAGTACGTGGTGTCGTTTTGGTGTGCAAGACAGCGTCGGTTTGGGTGTGCTGATTGAAAACCGCTACAAAGGTATCCGTACACCACACAAGATGAAGTTTGGTGTCTCAGGTTGCACCCGCGAATGTGCCGAAGCGCAAGGGAAAGATTTAGGCCTGATCGCGACCGATGCGGGTTGGAATATGTATGTCTGCGGTAATGGTGGTATGAAGCCTCGGCATGCGGATCTGCTGGCCTCTGATTTAGATGAAGCAACACTACTGAAATACATCGACCGTTTCGTGATGTTCTACATTCGCACAGCCGATAAATTACAACGCACCTCAGTGTGGCTAGACAACCTAGAAGGTGGTGTTGATTACCTGCGTGAAGTGATTGTGGACGATAAGTTGGGCATTAACGATCAACTCGAAGCGGATGTGGCGAAGCTTATTGCTGATTATCGCTGTGAATGGACAGAAACGCTTAATCATCCTGAGCAATTAACTCGTTTTACTCACTTCATTAATTCTGATTTACGCGATGAGAACGTCGTGTTCGTCAGCGCTCGTGAGCAGCACCGTCCTGCGACTTATAGCGAAAAACACCCAGCAGCAAAAGGCGATATATTCCACATTGCGCTTGCTGATTCGGCAATCTCTACCCCTGTTTTGGAGAAATAACCATGGCCAATAACACAGTATTTCAAGCCATCTGTGACATTAATGACATTGTTCCCGGAACGGGTGTGTGTGCACTGGTGAATGGTGAGCAAGTGGCTCTCTTCCGTCCGACTGAGGCGCAAGAAGTGATGGCGATAAGCAATATGGATCCCTTTGCTCGAGCCAATGTGTTGTCACGCGGTTTTATTTGCCAACATCAAGAGCTGTTCTGGGTAGCAAGCCCGCTTAAAAAGCAGCGTTTCAATCTCATAACAGGCCAATGTATGGAAGATGAACGCTTTAGCGTGAAAGCTTATGCCGCGCGAGTCACCGACGGTGTGGTCGAAGTCGCGGCTTAACAGCCGCTTTTGAGACGATGAGATTCAATAGCAAAAAGGTTCTTTGTTCATCGAGCTCTCTTGGTGAAGCATCGATGGCTGGGAGCCTTTATCTATTCAATTTCCCTTTTTAATTTTAACTTTGGTGACAATAAGGACCATTATGTCTTATGTAAAACCTGCCGATTTTGTGCAAACAATGATTGACGCTGGCGAAAGCAAAATCTTCATGTCAACGCGCGATACCCTGATTCGCGGCATTATGGCGGGGGGGGTCTT
>NZ_CAWPDB010000106.1:0-38102 GCF_963886625.1 Vibrio sp. V23_P3S9T160 | reverse complement strand
TATCGCCGTCGCTGTGGCCATTACTGCGGCTGTGCAAACCGGAGTACCTATTGTTGGCGCTCTGGTATTCCCTGTGGGGTTTTGTATTTTGAACCTAATGGGCTTTGATTTATTAACGGGTGTTTTTGCTTTAGCGCCTTTAGCTTTGTTTGAAAAACGCGCCGGAGTAACCAAAGCGGGCGTTCTACGGAATTGGGGCTTGGTTGGGCTAGGTAACTTAATCGGTGCCGTTGCCGTCGCCTTTTTAGTGGCGTTAACCTTCACCATGAATTTCAGTATCGAGCCGAGCGCTGTTGGGCAAGCGTTTATCAAAGCGTCTACTGCTCGCACACTTGGCTTTGCCGAACACGGTGTTAATGGCTGGGTCACCGTATTTGTGAAAGGCATCTTATGTAACTGGATGGTGTGTCTAGGTGTTGTCGGTGCCATGACATCAACTACAGTGAGCGGCAAAGTGGTCGCGATGTGGCTACCTATTTTTATTTTCTTCGGTTTGGTTTTTGAACACGCTGTAGTGAACATGTATCTGTTCCCACTTGGCATGATGTTGGGCGCTAAATTCACCATCGTCGATTGGTTGGTGTGGAACCAAATTCCGGCCACATTGGGTAACTTAGTGGGCGGCTTGTTATTTACCGGGTTAAGCCTTTACATGACTCACGGTAAAACCTTGCCACAACGTAACCTTGGCTAACCATTGTTAAGCGAGGTTTAGCCTCGCTTAATGACGATATCCTTTTGTCGATAAGGTAGAGAGTAATCATGGTAAGCAGTGTAACGAGTTGCGGTTTTGTCTCTTTAGTGGGCGCAGGGCCGGGCGATCCTGATCTACTGACGGTTAAGGGGCTACGCGTGATCAGCCAAGCGCAAGTGGTGGTGTATGATCGTTTAGTTTCGCAAGCGATTTTAGATCTTGCGCCAAGCAGCGCGGAGATGATCTACGTTGGCAAACAGTTGGATTTTCATTGTGTGCCGCAAGATCAGATCAACCAAATTCTGGTCGATAAAGCCAAACAAGGTAAAAAAGTTGTCCGTTTGAAAGGCGGTGATTCCTTTATTTTTGGCCGAGGTGGTGAAGAGCTCGAAACGCTGGCTGAACATCATATCGCTTATGAAGTGGTTCCGGGGATCACGGCGGCGGCAGGCTGCACGGCTTACGCGGGGATTCCGCTGACGCACCGTGATCACGCACAAAGTGTGCAGTTCATTACGGGTCACTTACAAAAAGAAGGTAAAGCGATCAATTGGCGATGTTTAGCGCAAGACAATCAAACCTTGGTTTTTTATATGGGGTTAAAGCAGTGCCCGAACATCACACGAAACTTGTTGGATGCTGGCCTGAGCGCAGAAACGCCTTGCGCGATTATCGAACGCGGCACTACAGATAAACAGAGAGTATTGACGGGCTCGCTTGACGATTTACCCCTTTTAGCGCAACAAGCACAAAGCCCAGCCTTGATTGTGGTCGGCAGTGTGACTCGCTTGCACGACAAATTGAAGTGGTTTGGCGTATACTAAGCGCAATTTGTAAAGCAGCGGCGAACAAGCCGCTGTTTTCGTTTCTATTTGAGAAGAGAGCTCATGGAAAAAGTTGCCATTCTTGTCGACGTTCAAAACGTCTATTACACCTGTAAAGAGAAGTACCGCCAGCATTTTGATTACAACCAATTTTGGTATGTAGCCACTCAAGGGCGAGAGGTGATTAAAGCCAATGCCTATGCGATTGCTAGCCAAGATCCTAAGCAGCGCCAGTTCCACCATATTTTGCGCGGTATTGGTTTTGAGGTTCAGCTTAAGCCCTTCATTCAGCGTCGTGATGGTAGTGCAAAAGGAGATTGGGATGTCGGTATTACTCTCGATGCGATTGAGCTGGCAGAGCAAGCGGATGTGATTGTTCTGGTATCAGGAGATGGTGATTTAGAGCTATTGGTCGAACGGATTAAACAGCGTTTTAACAAAAAAGTAGAAGTGTACGGAGTACCAAGGCTGACGGCTCAAAGCCTTATTGATGTCGCCAGCCAGTTTGTTCCAATCGAGCAAGACTTACTGTTGTAGCTCACCTTCAGCAGGCACAATCTCACTATGTTGAGTATCTACCGTGCTGGTTGAAGCGGCTTGCTCTGCGTCTAATTTTTCACGTTCAGCTTTTGAAATATAACGAGGCTTATTGCTGCCGTGCAGCTTGGCATGCTTCTTTTTAAGATGCTTTTGCAGTGTTTGGTTAATTTTCTTTTTGCGGTTCATAGTCGTCTGCTCTTTGACACAAAGTCTGGGTACGTGAGGAACAAGGTGGCGCAGGATACTTGTTTTTATCTGCGATCTCAATGGGAGTTATTGGCAATGGAAAAAATGAATAGCGATCTTTTAACGGGAGAGCTGCTCAGTGAGTTTCGCACCGTAGAGGCGATGGTGAACATTTATTGTCAGCGCCATCATCGCTGTCAATCTGGACTCTGTACGTGTTGCAAAACCTTGTTGGAATATGCGCAAGTACGCTTAGATCGCTGTCCTTATGGCCAACATAAACCCACCTGTAACCGTTGCCCAATTCATTGCTATAAGCCTGAGCCGAAAGAACAAATGAGATTGGTGATGCGTTATGCAGGGCCAAGAATGTTGCTCTCTCACCCTATATTGGCGATCCGCCATCTACGGCATGAAAAACGTGCACTACCAGAAAAACCAAAGGCGCATGCATCAAATCGCCATCAACGATTGAACCGTGCGCCTTGCGATAAAATATGATCCGCTTTGCTGCGACTTATTTCCCCGCCACCCACTGGCGTTTGGTTTTGAGGCTTGAAGCCAACATATAAATACAAGTCGCCAGTAAAGCAATAAAGAGATAGCCCATTAAGCCTTGCGATCTTTGCATAAACCAATCAGCGATCATTGGGCCAACCACAGAGCCGATACTGTAGCTAAACAGCATAACTTGTGTCGCTGAGACAATGTAATTGGCATCGAGCTTATCACAACCTAAGTTGATGGCGATTGGGTACAGGGCAAACGTCGCCATGCCTAAGAAAAACAAGCTGGCAGCTAATATCATCATCGTTGAATCGAACAAGGTTATGGTAATCGCCGCAGAGCCAATCAAGCAAAACAGTGCCATTAATAGTGTTCGGCCCAAAAACTTTGATAGCCAAGGCACCATAGGTTGCACCGCCATGCCACCTAAAACCACAAGCGCCATTAAGCTGCCAATATCGGTGTGGCTGATACCACGTTGTTCCAATTCAACAGGCATTAGACCGTAGATAGCCCCCAAAGTGAGCCCTGAAACTCCGCAACCGAGCAAGGCGGCATGGTTTAGTTTGAGTACCTGTTTCAGTGATAGGCTGACGGCATGCTGCGTTGACGGTTGGTCAGACTCACCATAAATCAGCACCACACTGGCGATTAATAGCAAGGTAATGATGGCAATGAAAGGCACGCCGCCTGATACGCCTAAATAACCAATCCCTAATTGGCCCAATGCCGTACCGCCGTAAAGCGCCGCCATATAAATACCAAGGCGTTTTGCTCGGCCTTTTTCATCACCGTGTAATAGCCAAGACTCGACGACAACAAAGACACCCGCCACCGCAATACCAGCAACAAAACGTGCCACTAACCAAGCACTGGCATAGTGCAGAGCAGGTAATGCAAAAATGGTTAACATGAGCAGCGCTAAGCACCATACAAAAGCGTTTCGGTGGCCAACGCGGTTGACAACAGGTTCAACGACTAATGCGCCGATCAATAAGCCAGCGTAAAAGGCACTGGCAAGCCAGCTTGCCAATGAGCTCTCAAGCCCGTAGTGCGGCAACATCAATGGGATCAGGCTCATTAAATAGCCTGAGGCAATCGCATAAAGCGATAGCGCAATGACCGGAACGGAAATGCGAGGTGAAGACGCGTTCACAGTGATGTTGTCCATTGACTTTGCCTCAAAACCAGAATTGATGGGATATTTTGCGGCGAATATGGAGCTGATATTGAGAAAGGTAAAACGAAAAATTATGTTCTTAACGATTAATTTTATTAATCGAAAATAAAGCAAGAGCAATGAGCAGTAAAGTTGGCATAAATCGATAAAAAATGCCAACTTTATTGTTGGTTATAATGATTGGCTATTTCAATATGGCTTGGTTTAACCATTGATCAAATTGACTTTTTGGTAAAGCGCCATTGATCATATCGACTCGTTGACCATTTTTAAACACCATAATGGTTGGAATGCTGCGAATTTGAAATTTTGTGGCGAGGCTTTGTTCACTTTCAGTATCAATTTTTATAAAGCGAATGTTTCCTTTTCGTTCCGTCGCAGCATCACTGAATACAGGAGCAAAACCCACACACGGATTACACCAAGGTGCCCAGAAATCGACGACAACGGGTTGGTGACTATTAAGCAGTGCTTCGAAATTGGCTTCCGTTCCTTCAATGGGCGCTCCATCAAATAGGGGAGCTTGGCATTTACCGCAATTCGGGCTTTCTGTTACTCGTTCTATCGGAACTCGGTTCATTGCGTGACACGAAGGGCAACGAGTATTGAATGTTGACATGGTTTCCTCTCTTTATTTTTGTGTTTTGCTCCAGTCGCATTTAACGCACTAGACTTAACGTAGGAGCAAAAGCGCGTATACTGACTGACATCAAAAGGACCTTTTGAGTCTCATTTCTCTTTCATACGATGAGTTTTTAATTTTAGGTCTTTGGATTGCATTAGAAAATACAACAAAAACAGGTTAACAATGACAAAATTCTATGCCGAAATTACAGGTTGGGGTAAATGCCTACCACCTGCAACGCTCTCAAACCATGATCTTAGCACCTTTATTGAAACTTCCGATGAGTGGATTAAAACTCGCACCGGGATTGAACAGCGCCGCATTAGCCATGTGAATACCTCGGATTTAGCTACGGTGGCCGCCCAACACGCCATCGCTTGTGCTGGGATTGATGCAACTGAGATTGATCTCATCATCATCGCAACCTGTTCGCCAGATTCTCTTATCCCAAATATTGCCTCGAAAGTGCAGCAGAATCTTGGGATTAAAAATGCAGCCGCTTTTGACTTAAATGCAGCCTGTACCGGTTTTGTTTATGGATTAGAAACGGCGACGCGTTTAATGCAAGCAAGCTATTACCGCCATGCGTTAGTGGTGGGTGCTGAGCGTCTCTCTTTTTACATTGATTGGACCAAACGTGATACCGCCGTGTTATTTGGTGACGGTGCTGGTGCTGTTGTCTTGAGTAAAACCGATAAAGTAGTGGGTTTGCAAGATGCACAAATCGGTTGTGATGCAGAAGGGCGTGATATTTTGGCGGTGCCTAGATTTGGCTCATCGATGGATCGTTTTGCCGCTGACAATGGGTATTGGGATTTTGATTTTGTTGGGAAAGAGATTTTTAAACGTGCGGTTCGAGGCATGGGCGCAGCGGCGCAAACTGTGTTGGCGCGCTCTGGTCTTTCAACCGAGCAAGTTGATGTGGTGATCCCGCATCAAGCGAATATTCGCATCATTCAAACCTTGTGTGACTTATCAGGTATTAGCCAAGATAAAGCATTCGTTAACATTCAACACTATGGTAATACGTCTGCCGCGACCGTACCTATTGCATTGTGTGAAGCGGTAGAACAAGGGAAAATCAAACCGAATGATAACCTGCTGGTGGCTGCTTTCGGGGCGGGCTTAACTTGGGGGGCTGGGCACATCAAATGGGGCGAGCGTGTTACCGCGATTAGCCGTAGCCAAGCGCAGTTACCAGAGTCTCAGTCCAGTGCGTTAGAATTATTGGCCAATGCAATTGAGCACTGCCAGCAGCGCCCGCTATCTAAATAACGCTTAGAAAACGAATGTTCACACAGTACAAGCAGTATGAGAACAGGCCACAATGTGGCCTGTTTTACTCTCAATGCTAGGTGTATAAACTAGGCAATCGCCATGGCGAGCAGGCTAATTGGATGAATGGTTTCTAACGCGGTATTTTCTTCAATTTGCCATTTACAGGTTTCACAATCGGTAATCGCATAGTCAGCTTGCGATGTTTTGATTGCATCAAACAGGTGCGCGCCAATTTTCATTGAAACGTCATAGTTCTCTTCTTTAAAACCGTAGGTTCCCGCTAAGCCGCAGCATTCGCTGTCTAAGACCACTAACTCCAATCCTGGGATCATTTTTAATAATTCAATGGTAAAAATGACATTACCGCTGCGTTCAAGGTGGCAAGGGGTGTGGTAAACCACTTTCAAGTTAACGGGTTTCATTTTAGGCGCATTACCGCTCATGAACTCTTTGAGTAGAAAGCGCGTGACGTACTCGATTTGTTTGACCACCTTACTATTATCAACCCCTAAAACATGAGGGTATTCTTGTTGTAAGGTAAACGAACACGTTGATGAGGTGGAGAGGAGCGTCGTTTGACGATCAACTACCGCGGCTTCGATATTTTTCACATTCAATAGCGCATTTTTACGTGCTTTATCGTGAAAACCATTGGCAATCAGCGGTACACCACAGCATTTCTCGTTATCCAGTAACCGTACGCCGATATTCATCGCATTCATCACAGAGACAAAATCTTTACCTAACTGCGGGTGGTTATAGTTAACGTAGCAGCCGTGGAAATAGGTCACTTGCCGGTTATACAGGGGTTGGCGTGTGCAGTTCTGCTTAAACCAACGACGAAACGTGCCGTGTGAGTATTTGGGAAGTGATTTATGATCGTGCACACCAATGGTTTTGTGCATCAGTTTTTTTACCATCGGCATAGCCGTAGCAGCGTTCACAATCGGTGCAAATGGTGTGGCGATCGTGCCAAAAAGATCGGTATGGCTCAGCACGTAATCACGCACCAGCTTTGGACTTAGCGTTTTTTTGCCATGTTTGCCACGCGCCACAGCAATGATATCGCCAATTTTCACTCCGGAAGGACAGGCGGTTTCACACCGTTTGCAGTTGGTGCAGAGCTTGAGTAGGTCGTCATAATACTCTGCGCTTTTAATCCTCAAGCGTTCGCCATCCGGTCCGCACTGTTTTGGCCCCGGATAGAGTGGGTTTGCTTTAGCAACCGGGCAATAAACGGTACAAACAGTGCATTTGATGCATTGATCAAAAGAGGTATTTTTGGGTGCGGCTTCAACAAAAGAGGTGCTCATGCTAATACCTCCTGAATGGCTGGTCGAGATTGAGTTTGAGCCATAATTTGAGAGGTAGCGTGGTAAGCGCTGGCAATAGCAACGCCTCCACCGCTGCCTTCAAAGACAGGATCATAACCCGCGAGCATCGAACCACAGCAGTATAAATTGGTAATGATATTACCTTGATGAGTTGGGTTCAGTGACGTGTTGGTCAGCACACCAAAGGTCATGAAAGGGTGAGAGTTTGCTGAGAAAAAGGCATGATTTCGCCATAGAGCGCGATCATGACAGCTCTCCGTCTCTAATTGGAACACGGGTTCGCTAATACCGTGATGAGAAGCCTGTAAACCTTGGCTGAAATAGCTCCCTGTAGCCATCACGAAATGGTCAGCTTGAATCGGCATATCATTGAGATTTTGAGTATGAATGGCGGTCAAACGGTTACCATCAAATTCACCACTGATGACTTTATCGCCTTTTAAATGAGTACCACCCATAGTTAAAAAAGCTCGGCTGAGTGTCTCTTCAATGCGGATGCCCATTAATGATGGCGGCATGGTCGGGACTTCATGCAACTGCAAGTTGGTTTCCAATTTGAGTTTGTTCAGTAAGGTTAACCCATCACCATTGCCCATGATGGCAGGTAGGATCACTAGATCTTGCACAGTGGCATGACGGATCAGTTGATCACAAAAACTGCGCCATGCATGTGGTTGTTTGAGCAAACGAGCAATATCGATGGATCGCAGTTCGTTGGGATTATGGCGAAGTGCTTCGAAACCCGGAATCGTGATATTGATGATCTCACTTGGGATAGCCGAAAATGCAGGTAGAGCGCGTAAGTTATCTTGCAGCATATGTGGTTGAAAATCTCGATAACCATCGATGGCGAGCAGCACAATACGCTTGAAATCAGCATTCGTTTTATGTTGATAAACATAAGGTTGTGATAACCAAGTGGCTTTCAGTGTCCCCATCGGAGTAATGCGATAGTGGTTACTATTATCCGCTTGGTGTGTCAGCGGCATGCCGCGCTGCTGCAGCGTTTTTTGAAACCACATTAACCCTTGCGAAATAGTGTCAGCGCCAATTTTACTGTAAGGGTGATTCGGGGCTTGTTGACGTAATGCTTCCATGGCGAGCAAAGGGGATTCAACCGCTTCGCCGCTAGGCAGTTTACCCAGAACATCGATGGAACCGGATGAAAAATGCAGAGCACTTTGGCCTTGACTGATCAGTGCAGTTTTTAGACCCGCTTGTAAGCAGCGGAGACCAGCACTGTAACCTGCAATTCCACCACCGATAATTGTGACGTCGTATTTCATCATAACGTCTCCTCACTTTCATTTTGCTTGTGTTGCGTTGGAATGTCATTGGCTCCGAACAAGCCTTCGTAAATCCAGTAACTGAATTCAGCCTCGCGCAGTGCATCTCCCCAGAAAATCGGTTTAATGCCTTTCCAGCGCTCTTCTAAAAACTCAACCAACAGTTGGCTCGATTGGTTTCCCGAAACGTGACCATATTCTTGAAATAAGCTGGCGGCGCGATAGCTGCAAAGCTCTCCTTGGCACGGCCCCATACCTAAACGAGTGCGGCGACGTAAATCGACCAAGTTATTTACATCGAGTTGTTTAATTGCGTATTCAATTTCGCCCGCGGTCACCATTTCACATTCACAAATAACCGCTTGGCTCTTTGCATCATCAGATAAGAAATTTTGTGCGCGCTCACCATGGCGATAAATAGCCGATTCATAGACGGGTTTGGCAATGCTGGCGGTTTTTTTGACCTGTTTTGGAGTTTCGTTGGAGCCGGGTAGGGCGCGAGTATGAGTTTCGCAAGGAGTATTATTGCCCAGTTTTTTAGCGACTAAATCGGTCGCCCATTCTGCCATTAGGCGGTAAGTCATTAATTTACCGCCTGTAATCGTGGTGAGGCCTTTCAATCCATCGCGTTGTTCGTGGTCAAGTAATACGATGCCGCGACTGATGTTTCGGCCGCTGCCATCATCATTAATAGAGACCAATGGACGCACACCCGCATAAGCGCGTAATACACGAGTATTCGCCATGATGGGGGCCAGTTTCGCGCCTTCGGCCAGTAGTATATCGACCTCTTTTTCAGTCACGTGCAGGTTGTCAATTTGGTCGTAGTCAATGTGTTCAGAGGTAGTACCGATCAGTGAAATGGTATCACCAGGGACAAGAATATCGGCATCAGAAGGCTTGCGACAGCGGTTGATCACAAGGTTGTTGATACGATAATCAAGGATCAACAATGAGCCTTTCGCGGGGAACATTTTGATGTTGAGATCGGCGTATTCACAGATGTTTTGTCCCCATATTCCAGCTGCGTTAATCACTTCTTTGGCGAAAATCTCATATTGTTGATGAGTGTTGAGCTGTAAACAGTGCACGCCTAATACTGTGTCACCTTGGCGGATCAGCGACGTCACAATGGTTTTGTTCATGATCCGCGCACCATGCTCTTTGGCGTCTAGCACATTGGAAGCGCATAAACGAAAAGGATCGAGTGTGCCATCGGGTACTTTGATCGCGCCAACAAGGTTTGGGTTAACGTGAGGCTCTAAACGCAGTGCTTCTTTGGCAGAAAGAGGCTCGGTTGTGATCCCAGCTTGAGCGCACGCGTCGATAAACGTGCTCTGAAAAGCAAGATCGTCTTCAGGCAGAGTAATGAACAGGCCGTCGGTTTTCTCTACACAATGTCTGGCGATATTTTTTAAAATTTGATTCTCTTGGATGCACTCTTTGGCCGATTCAGGATCGGTAACTGCGTAACGTGCCCCTGAGTGTAATAAACCGTGATTTCGCCCGGTGGTACCAGAAGCAATATCATCCTTTTCTAGCAAAATACACGCAATGCCACGCAGTGCGCAGTCGCGCATGATCCCAGTACCGGTTGCTCCGCCACCAATGATAACAACATCGGTTTCAAATCGTGTGGTTGTGGTCATGGTGAAACCTTATTCGATGAAAAACTTATATTTAGTGTGGCATTTTCAATAGAAAATGTTCGATATGTTGCTCACAAAAGCGCGAATGAGCGAAATTGTGTTTCATTTTGGCGGTAATTTCATCTTTGTATGTTATTTCATATCAAAATGATGAACGGTTTAACAATTTAGGTTGGGTTAATTTAACAACTGAAGTGGATTTTAGAGAACAAATGCGCTTACGAGCTGATCCGATGACTTCATCATCATGCCTCTCTTAGCAGTATGAAATCATATCTCTATCCGTTATTACACTTGATTATGTCGTTGTTTCTTGATTATGTCGTTGTTTATAGAGACACCCTTAGTTTCCTATCATTTGTTAAGCTCTGCGTTAATGAGTAGAAGATCAAAATAATGAGTTAATTAACAAAAAACGATATTGCAAGTAACAAAATTGTGTTCGAACGCTCATAAATGCTGTTTTTTAATTTTCGTGGGAAGAAAAATGTGCAAAATTTGCCACACACAAACATTGTGTACACAAAAAATAAACAAGGACACTTACTATGACTCGAACAAAACAACATACTCTTCTCGGAGAGTGTATCGCGGAGTTTATCGGCACCGGATTGCTGATTTTTTTCGGTGTAGGCTGTGTTGCTGCCTTAGTTCTTACTGGCGCACAATTTGGTCAGTGGGAAATCAGCATCATGTGGGGCTTAGGTGTGGCAATTGCCATCTATTGCACTGCGGGTGTTTCTGGAGCTCACATTAATCCGGCGGTGACCATTGCACTGGCCGCCTTCCACGGCTTCAACAAAGCAAAAGTACTTCCCTATATTGCGGCGCAAATGCTCGGTGCATTTTGCTCTGCTGCTCTGGTTTACGGCTTGTACAGCAACCTTTTTACTGATTATGAAATCGCACACAATTTTGTACGTAGCAGTCAAGAAGCGTTAGCCACAGCGGGTATTTTTTCTACCTACCCTAATGCTTCATTATCATTTGTTGGTGCATTGGCGGTCGAATTTGTCATCACAGCAGTATTAATGTTCGCTATTTTGGCACTAGGTGATGAAAATAACGGCGCACATCGCAATGCAATGAACCCATTGCTGATTGGTATTCTGATTGCGGTTATCGGTGGTTCACTTGGCCCATTGACTGGCTTTGCAATGAACCCTGCGCGTGATTTTGGCCCTAAATTGTTTGCCTACTTGGCTGGCTGGGACTACGCACTAACAGGTGCAAAAGATATCCCATACTTCATCGTACCTATCATTGCCCCTATTGCTGGTGCCTGTTTTGGGGCATGGGCTTACCCTAAATTTATTGGCGCGTACTTACCCACTGTCGGCGTAGGCTGCACCATTCCAAACCAGTGTGATGACGTAGAAGAAAGTGAGCAAGCTCACGTCTAAAATAACGATAACACTTCATAAAACGATTAACGTGAAAGATAAGGAAAAGACCATGACTGAGCAGAAATATATTGTTGCCCTTGACCAAGGAACAACAAGCTCACGTGCTGTAGTGTTAGATCATGATGCTAACATTGTCAGTGTTTCTCAGCGTGAATTTACCCAGATCTACCCTCAAGCTGGCTGGGTTGAACATGATCCACTGGAAATTTATGCGACGCAAAGTTCGACATTAGTAGAAGCACTTGGCAAAGCTGGTATTCGCAGTGATGAAATTGCGGCGATTGGTATTACCAACCAACGTGAAACTACGGTGGTGTGGAACAAAGAAACGGGTAAACCAGTCTACAATGCGATTGTATGGCAATGTCGACGTACCGCATCCATTTGTGAAGAATTGAAAGCACGCCCAGGGCTAGAAGAGTACATTCGCGAGAATACAGGCCTAGTGCTTGACCCTTACTTCTCGGGCACCAAAATCAAATGGATTTTGGATAATGTCGAAGGGGCTCGTGAAGACGCCGAGGCTGGAAAACTGCTGTTTGGTACAATTGACTCGTGGCTCGTTTGGAACATGACACAAGGCCGTGTTCACGTTACGGATTATACCAATGCATCTCGCACTATGCTTTTCAATATCAACAGCTTGCATTGGGATGAGAAAATCCTAAAAGAGTTTGATATTCCTTTGTCTATGATGCCTGAAGTGAAGAAATCTTCCGAAGTTTACGGCCAAACCAACATTGGTGGTAAAGGCGGGACACGTATTCCTATTGCTGGAATTGCGGGTGACCAGCAAGCTGCGCTTTATGGGCAGATGTGTGTTGAGGCGGGCCAAGCAAAAAATACTTACGGCACTGGCTGTTTCTTATTGATGAACACAGGTAAAGAGAAAGTCACCTCACATAATGGCTTGCTAACAACTCTAGCTTGTGGCCCTGCTGGTGAACCTCACTACGCGCTTGAAGGTGCAGTCTTTATGGGAGGTGCATCGATTCAATGGTTGCGTGATGAATTGAAACTGATTTCAGATGCGCATGACTCAGAATATTTCGCTACGAAAGTTGATACGGCCAACGGCGTTTATGTTGTGCCAGCGTTTACTGGTTTAGGCGCGCCGTATTGGGATGCTTATGCCCGTGGTACGATTGTTGGTTTAACGCGTGGCGTGAATTCGAACCATATTATTCGTGCGACCTTGGAAAGTGTCGCTTACCAAACACGTGATGTACTTGATGCAATGCAAGCTGATTCTGGCATCAAACTGTCTGCGTTACGCGTAGACGGTGGCGCGGTAGCCAATAATTTCTTAATGCAATTCCAATCAGATGTGCTTGATACCGAAGTACACCGTCCTAAAGTGACGGAAGTGACCGCGCTAGGGGCAGCCTATTTAGCTGGTCTTGCGGTTGGCTTTTGGGGAAGCTTGGATGAGCTTGCTGATAAAGCCGTGATCGATAAAACATTCGTTCCTCATCAAGATGAAGAGAAGCGCGATCGTCGCTATAAAGGTTGGAAACGTGCGGTGAAATGTGCTCAAGCTTGGGCAACTATGCACGATGACGAAGAGTAATACTTAGCCTTATGGCCTCCCCCTGCTAGAGGCTTTTTGCTTGGCTATTTATGCTTTTGCTCTCTGATTTATCGATAAAAAATGCTCTGTCATCGTGGCAGAGCATTTTTTTACACGTCAATTTTTATTATTTTGGGTTTATCATGCAGCGCTTTTGGCGTCAGCCGTTTTTTTTTCTCGTTGCATCTTTGCTAAAAAGTAGATGTTTACGCAGGCGATAAAACCGTTGGTGAGCACTACAGGCCATGAATCAATCATGAGTCCGTAAGCGGTAAACAGTGCACAACCAACAAAGTTAAGAATACGCAGTTTAACGATATCTTTCATTGTCAGCGAGATTGCCACCATGATCGAAGCTGCATAGCCCAAAATTTCAACCACATTCATTTCCATAATTTGACCCTCTTAATATATGCCGAACGATGTCGGTACCAATCTTCTCGCCGTGAGATAAGTGAGGAAGCTCCGTGCCTCGAATGGTCATAATTGATTTACTGTGTATAAATATAACAATAGCTAATATGTGATAAAAGACTCAAAACTAGGTTCGGTGAAGGTTAGCGATTACGCAAACGTTTAATGTCTATCACATAAAATTTATCGCACTTTTTGTTGATAGAAATATTGATTTGTTTTGTGAATGTTTTGGCCATAAAAAAACCCGTCTTAAGACGGGTTTCGAAGATGGTCGGCATCAATTTTACTTTTTGCCTTGAGTCATTTGTTTATCTTTATCGGTCAGCTCGCGGATACGACGGCTAATATCACGGCGCTCTTTTGAAATTTCTGCGCTTTTGATGATGTGATCATCGACGCGATCTTCGTAATCGGCTTTCATGTTATTGATGATCGCCATGACTTCTTCGTGGGTCATATCCGGTTTCATGTAATCGAGTAAGTTTTCAAGCAATTCAACTCTTTTACGGTTATCACGAACTTTTTTCTCGTTATCTAGCAGTTCACGTTTCAGTTTATTTTTACGGCGAGCTTGGTTAACAATTTCAAATACGATACTCATAGGTTCCTTTTCCCAACTTGAATGTCAATGCCATTGATTAAATCATATCGAGCTGATTCATAACAGCCTTTAGATCAATCCTGACTCACTCTTGATTAAGAAATAATCACTCTAGTCATGAGTGATTGTATTGGTACGGATAGGCGCTATATCATGTACCTTTCAAATCGCTATCTTATGGTATTTAGAGATGCAACTTTCAGAGATTTTAGTACCTAAAAGAAAAGATGTACCTGCAAACGCTGAACTGCATCACAGTGTTAAATTGCGTGAAGCTTATATTAGCGAACGTGAGAAGCTGGAGATGACCGAGTTAGAGTTAAGCCGTGCAAAGATTGTGATGATTGATAGCAATGGGAAAATCATCCGAATTTCACTGTTGTTAGAACACTAATGCAACATCGATTGTGGCCTCGATTAGGAAACTCCGCTTAGAAAAAAGGAAATTATAATGAACATTGAGCTCTCTCCCCTAGAAGCACGAATTATTGGCTGCTTAATTGAAAAAGAAGTGACCACGCCTGATTACTACCCATTAACGCTCAACAGCTTGACCACCGCATGTAACCAAAAAAGTAACCGTGAGCCAGTGCTGTCATTAACCGAAGCTGAGGTTCAAGATGCCGCTGAGGGCTTGATCGCTCGTCACCTGATGAGTGATGAAAGTGGTTTTAATAGCCGAGTGAGCAAATATCAGCACCGTTTCTGCAACACCGAATTTGGCGATTTAAAACTGTCAAATCAAGAGCTTGGTTTGGTGTGCTGCATGCTGTTGCGTGGGCCACAAACGCCGGGAGAGTTGCGCACTCGCACTAACCGATTATGCAGTTTTACCGATGTAAAAGAAGTCGAAACTATTTTAGACGGTTTAGCCAACCGTGAATCAGGCCCGCTGGTGGTGAAGCTGCCGCGTGAACCGGGTAAGCGAGAGTCGCGTTATCAACATCTCTTTTCTGGAGAGGTTGACGTTGAAAGTTTAGAGCAAACCTTTGCTCATGCTCCGGAAGGTGGGGCGACTGCTCGTATTGATCAGCTTGAACAGGAGGTTCACGCATTAAAAAATGAAGTCGCCGAGTTACGCGCTTTGGTCGAAAGCTTACTGTAAGTGAATAAGGTTCCCCACAAAGATAGCCCGGACTGGTGGGTTTATTTGGTTCGGACCCGCCATCAAGCACTGTATTGCGGTATTACAACGGATGTTGAACGACGCTTTGTACAACACCAAACAGGGAAGGGTGCAAAAGCGTTACGAGGTAAAGGGCCGTTATTATTGGTTTGGTCTCAACGTGTAGAAGGCGGTAAAAGCCTCGCTTTAAAAACTGAGCTAGCGATTAAAAAACTGACCAAATTGCAAAAAGAACAGTTGGTGGCAGGGCAAGAGAATTTTCATTTCTCTGTTAGTGGCATGGATGATTTTGGTGACGATTAGGTTTGGTCAGCGGCATTATTCGCCAATTTCATGTGCAATGTAAAAAATTGTATTAACCTTGTTTAGGGAATAATAACAACAAGGTTGGTTGCAATATGAACAGTTACAACAAATGGTCAGTGGTCTCGTTGCTCTTTTTGGCTTGTGCTTCTGCACAAGCGGCGAACACGATAGCTGACGCACGTGGTAATGGAATGGGGAATACTGGCGTAACAACGGCCGATTATCTGCTAGCCCCATTCTATAATCCTGCTTTGGTGGCCGTGTATCGGAATAATGACACGTTTGGCGTGCTTTTCCCTGCGATAGGTGGTGCGGCTAGAGACCCAGACAAAAGCCTAAAATCCATTGATGACCTGCAAGATAGCATCAAAGCGTTTGAAAATTCCGGTACACCCAATCAAAGTGATATTGATAAACTCAATCAGTATTTAGACCAGCTTGCCGATGACAAACCTCTTGCAGCATCGGCGGGCATTGGTATGGCGATAGCAATTCCTCTCGATCTAGTTTCACTTAATATTTTTGCGCGTGGTCACGCGGAGGTGATTGCGCGTTCTGATATTGCGGCAAATACGGGTAATAGTGGCGCCGATGTTGAGAATCGCTACAAAAGCTCCACCGTTGATCTGATTGCATTTGGTTACTCAGAATTTGGCCTAGCACTGGCCAAAATATACAACATTCGTGGCCAACAATTTTCATTTGGCATTACGCCAAAAATTCAACAATTAAGAACCTATAAGCAAAATGTTTCGGTAAAAGAATTCGATCTTGCTGATTATGACAAAAGCGAAACGAACGATAATGCCTTCAACCTTGATTTAGGGGCTGTGTGGTTAATTAACGATTTCCGAGTGGGTGTTGCGGTAAAGGATCTTTTTGCTCAAGAATTAAAAACCATTGACGGTTTAAGCTCGTATGATTTGGATACGCAAGTCACAATATCGGGTGGATATGTCACTGAGTTTTTCACTGCTGCAATCGATTTAGATGCAACAAAGCAGAGTTGTTTCCAAGACCAAAAAGATGATACACAATACCTACGCTTTGGCTTAGAAGGTAATGCTTGGGGATGGGCGCAGCTTCGTGCGGGTTATGAAATCGATTTAGAAGATACTTTGGACAACGCCGTGACGTTTGGCATTGGCATCAGCCCTGGAGATCTTGTCAGTTTCGATCTTGCAGGAAACTATGCTGGAGATAATCAATTTGGCATTTCTGGAAATTTAGCTTTCACCTTTTAAGTATAGGAAAGCATTCTGATGCTTTTGTTTAGTAAATGAGCGGTTATGAGTGCAAGCCAGCTTTTTTAGTGGTTTGCACTATCATTTATGAGGAACATACTTAATAATCAAGATGATATACGGGCTACTTGTTTGATCCTTCATTGGATAGTCCGAGAATATGATGAGTGCGAAATCAGCCATTGTGTGTCATTAAATCCAGAAGTTAGTGTAACGAGAATGCCATGAGAAAAATCCTGCTCCTTTCATTTATATTCAGTGTCAGTTTGGCAGCCTCCACTCAGGCTGCAGCGCAAGTTTTAAATGGCTATTGGCGATATCAAGAGTTTTTAGATCTTAATCCTGCGCAACAGGCTCTTACCGACCAGATGATACAGGCAGTGCGTCAACCTCCTGCTTTAATCTCAATAGAGCAAGATAAACCTATTCATATTTCTGTTGTTTATCCAGGTCAACAAGTTTCCGATTATTGGGCGCGCAATATCAAAGCCTTTGAGATGCGTTTAGATGAGCTTGGGATTAGATACCAAATTAACCAAGTCTTCACTCGTCCGAATGTCGATATTCGCCAACAAAGTTTATCGTTGATGGAAGCGATCAGAAACAAATCTGATTACTTGGTGTTTACGCTTGATACCATCCGCCACCGTAAATTTATCGAGCAGTTGTTAAGTTCAAATCAAACCAAAATTATTCTGCAAAATATCACTACGCCAGTAAAAAGTTGGGGAGATCGTCAGCCTTTTATGTACGTGGGGTTTGATCATGAAATTGGCACAATGAAACTGGTGGATTACTACAAAAAGTCGGCGCCAAAGAATAGTGCTTATTCCGTACTCTATTATTCTGAAGGCTATGTTAGCGATGCACGCGGCGATAGTTTTATCCAAGAAATGAGTCGAGACAGCAAATATCACTTGGCCTCTTCGTTTTATACAAAAGCGACACGAGATAGTGCATTTGATGCAACTTTGCGTATTCTTAAACAAACACCAGATATTAATTTTATTTACGCATGCTCTACTGATGTTGCTCTCGGTGCCATGGATGCGTTGCAGCAGCAAAATAGAGAAGATATTACGTTAAACGGCTGGGGTGGTGGTGAGGCTGAATTGGACGCGCTGCAAAATAGCACACTTGATGTGACTATCATGCGTGTCAATGATGATGCCGGTGTTGCTATGGCGGAAGCCATTAAGTGGGATCTTGAAGGAAAGCCTGTACCTACGGTTTACTCTGGTGGTTTTGAGTTGGTAACCAAAGAGGCTTCTTTAGCGGATATTGAAAAGCTCAAAAAAAGAGCATTTCGTTACTCTGACCATTGATATATCGAGTCATTAATGAGTTTAAGGTCAAGCACCGTCAAGAAAAAACAAAAGATAGCTACCGTGATCACCAAATCAATGATTGCGGTGATTGGCGCATTGACGCTCAGCGTTTTATTTCAAAGTTATCAGATCAGTAGCAAAATCATTGCTCAAGAAGTGCAACGTACGGCTTCTCAAACCTCTAGTCTCATCCAGAACCTCTTTAACTTTCGTCTTTCATTACTGCAGATAAACCAAGATAGCAGCGCAAAAAATGCAGGCTTAGTTAAAGCAATTCGTAAGGGCGATAATGACAGCATTGATCAGTTCTTTTTTGGAGTTGACCAGCTAGAAGTAGCCAACACGCCTGACATTCGTTTCATTTCTGATTCTGACAGCCTGATGTGGGAAGATGGCAATGCTCAGTTTTATGGTATTGAACAAAACGAGCTGGTAAACATGTCTCGTAAAGTCGCGTTAAGTAATAACTGGCATATGATCAAATCTCCCTCTCAATTGGGCTATGCCTACCTAATGGTCAGACGTACTCCCGTTATTGACTCGCAGTCCGGAGAGGTGATTGGTTTTTTGCATCTTGCTACCGTACTTAACAACAATTACGTGCTGGCAGAAACATTACGTGAAGGGAGTAACTCAGAAAATCTCGTGATGACGACGGGTGAAAAGGTCTTAGCCTCAACAATTAATGGTGATGAGACCTACACGGAACGTGATGTTTTAGAAGATAATTTTGACGCCTATAGTTTTGCCGATTACATGGTAAGCCGTACCGCGTTAACCATAGAAGGCGTACCAATTTATATTAACGTCCTCAGTGTGCAGAGCAATGAGAACGTATTGCAATTACGTGAAAATTATTTTTTTTGGATGATTTTTGCCCTTTTTGCGATGGTAATAGTCTCTATTTTGACTCGTTGGTGGTTACAGCAGCGTGTCAAAAATGAAATCAGTAGCTTGATGAATTACACCCACAAAGCTGCAGAAGCTGGGAGTTATGAGCTTTTTTCTGGTTCTAAAATCTATGAATTTGATCACTTCGGCAGAACGCTAGAACACACATTTCAACGTTTATCTGAGCAAGAAAAACAATTTGAAGATCTGTTCAATTTTTCACTTTCGCCCATCATAGTATGGAGTATCGACGGTGATATCATCAAAATGAACCCATCAGCAAAGAAATATTTCATGCGTCGCAATGATCAACAGCAGTGCATTCTTGATGCATTAAAGCAAGAACTGCAGCCAAAGATACGCCTTGCGGTTGAACAAGAAACGTTCCGAGAGATAAACGTTGAAGTCGGCAATAAGGTTTTTCGCTGGAATTTATCCCCCATTATTTTTGAGCAGAGAATTGAGTCAATCATCACTCAAGGGCAAGATATTACGACAATCGCTGAGGCGGCCAAGCAGAGCCGACTCGCAAGGCAAGAAGCGGAAGAGTCGGCGCGTATTCGTGCTGAATTTCTTGCAAAAATGAGCCATGAGCTGAGAACACCATTGAATGGAATTTTAGGCGTTTCTCAATTACTTAAGCGTGAAATCAGTGACCATGAGCAACTTGAACAAGTGAATGTGTTATGCAGTAGTGGTGAACATTTATTGGCGGTGCTGAATGATATCCTTGATTTTTCCAAGATAGAGCAGGGACAGTTTAGAATTCAAGAGTCTGACTTTAAGCTGGTTGAGGTCATCTCTGCCGTGGAAAGTATCTATCGGCCATTATGTGCCGAAAAAGAGATTGAGTTCAGCCTAAAGAGCAATATTCCGCCTGATATGATGATCCATAGCGATCAAGTTCGCCTGAACCAAATTCTGTTTAATTTATTAAATAATGCGACTAAGTTTACCCATCATGGGTTAATTAGCATTGAGTTCCAGCAAAAGAATAGCAGCCATCTGTTGATTTCGATTAGCGATACAGGTATCGGCATCAGAGAGCAAGATCTCGCGCTTATTTTTGAGCCTTTTACTCAAGTAGAATCAAACACCACACGAGAATACGGCGGTAGTGGTTTGGGGCTTGCGATTGTCAAAAGCTTAATTGAGATGCTTGGTGGTGCTGTAAACGTGAAAAGCCAATTTGGGGTAGGTACTACATTTTCTGTTGAACTCCCTCTGGTTGCCGTCAGTGACTGCGGGAAGGATATACCATCTTATGAGCGTGCGCCGCCACATGAAATGTTTGAAAAACCAATCAAAGTGTTGCTAGTCGAAGATAATCATACCAACGCTTTTATTGCTCAAGCATTTTGCAAAAAATACGGTATGGAAGTGACAAGAGTAGAGGATGGTCTACAGGCGATTGATTATTTGAAAGATCATCCAGTGGATCTTATCTTGATGGATAACCAGTTGCCTTACTTAGGCGGGGTTGAAACAACCCATTTAATCAAACACGAGATGATGATGGATGTACCCATTTATGCGTGTACAGCTGATGGCATGCAATCGACTAACGAAGCATTTATGGCCGCAGGTGCAGAGTATGTGATAGTTAAACCTATCAAAGAGAAAGCATTGCATGAGGCTTTTTGTCACTTCCAAAAACGGCAGAAATAAAGCACCGCGCAACATTCTTATACGCTACCAGCCATAAAAGCGCGTTCTAATATTTCTTTTTTCAATGCTGCTGTCATTGCAATTGATTCAAGAAATTTAACGCCTACTAACATTCCTTTACCTTGTTGACGCACACTGACGATTTGGCAAACGAGATCTTGTGGTAGAAGTGGGGAGAGTGTGGACTTTATCTCAATAAACATATCTTTTTCTAAATGGTGCAAGCCAGGAATAAATAGCGCGCAGCCAGAAATAGAAAAGTCGATCAATTTCCCTTTAAATTGATGCTCTCCTTCATGCATAACGGCAGGCAAAGAGAGTTTATAGCGCTCGTGCTCACGGATTGGTTTGGTCACAAAGTGCTTAGGAAACTTGATAAACAGTAATCCGAACGGTTTAGAGATACTACGAATAATCGAGGTTTTGAACGCGAGTATATGACCTAATTCAGTGTCGCAAATTCCACGCAAAATGATTTGGATATTAACTATTTTTCGCATCACCAAGTCTTCACGAGCTTTAACAGGCATATCGATCAGTACGTATCTTTCACGTTTACATCCGACAATTGTCGTTGAAAAGCTGTAAGAATCCTCAGGTCCGAACTCAATAGTGGCGAGGATTTTCATGCATGGCTTAAGGAGTTTGATGAGATCGTCGCTGTTAGTATTCGGAATTGGCATTGAGTGGCATCGTCGTTACGGAAATATAGCTTTACTATACCCCGTGATTTTTACGTCACCTACTAAGAAAAAGTAAAAAACTCTCAGAAGATCATGTTTCTAAGAGCTTTTCTCAATTTTAATTCTAGTGGCTACACCTTGTGTTAAGCACTGATGCGTTGACATTCACAAGTTGATGATTGGTCGATATAATCATTTAACTGATCAATTTGTTCAGTGTTAAATGTTAAGCCGAGTTTACTTCTGCGCCATAGGATATCTTCACATGAAGAAGCAAATTCATAATGTAAGAGATAATCGACTTCGCATTGATAGAGCCCAAACGCAAAATGTTTACCCAGATCAGCACTACTTTGCACATTATCGAGCATCACCGAAGCTCGGCTACCATAATTAGTGATCCAGCGGTTAATGGTCGCTTTATCAAGATCTGGAAAGCGCTGCTCAAGCTGCTGTTTGAGCTGTGCTGGGTAAAAGGCTTCTCCACCAGGCAGTGGTTTGTTTGCGGTCCAACTGTCAGACATTTGATTAAAAAATGGCTTTAATTGACCCATAGCAGATTCAGCTAACTTGCGATAAGTGGTTAACTTTCCACCAAAAATAGACAGTAGTGGCGCATTATCAGCTTGTTGATCCAATGATAGTGTATAGTCCCGAGTAATGGCTTGTGGTGAGTCAGACTCGTCATCACATAGCGGGCGTACACCGCTGAAGTCAGCCACAATATCATCCAGTGTGACCTGATGGATAAAGTGCTTATTCACCACATCCAATAAGTACTGTTTTTCTTCGACGCTAATTTTCACTTGACGAGGATCACCTCGGTATTCGACATCGGTGGTGCCTATCATTGAATAGTGATCAAGATAGGGGATCACAAAGACGATCCGCTTATCTTCGTTTTGTAAAATATACGCCTGCTCTTCATCGTGAATTTTCGGCACGATAAGATGTGATCCTTTGATAAGCCGGATACCGTAGGGAGAAGTAATTTCAATCTGCTCATCAATGAACTGTTTAACCCAAGGACCTGTTGCGTTGACAAGCGCGTGGCTGCGGCGAGTAAAACGAGTTTGTGTTTTTTCATCAAACAAAGTCACATGCCATAACTCGTCAACACGACGAGCTGATTCAACGCGGCAATAGTTTTTTACTTCGGAACCGAGTTCACGTGCTTGCATCGCATTCAGTATCACTAAACGAGCATCATCGACCCAGCAGTCTGAGTATTCGAAACCCATTTTCATCTCATTTTTAGTCACCACACCCGCGTTAAGGGCTATTTTTTTGCTGGCAGGTAGTGAGGTTCGTTTGCCTAAATGGTCATAAAGAAAAAGTCCGGCACGAATCATCCAAGCAGGTCTTAGAAAAGGGCGGTGTGGTAGACGAAATCGCATTGGTTTTGCAATGTGAGGCGCTTTGCGCAACAGTACTTCGCGTTCAGCCAATGACTCACCGACTAAACGAAATTCATAATGTTCTAGGTATCTCAACCCACCATGAATTAATTTTGAGCTCGCAGAAGAGGTAGCGCTAGCAAAGTCTTTTGCTTCATACAGGCCAACTTTCAGCCCGCGGCCAGCAGCATCTACGGCGATGCCTGCCCCATTGATACCGCCACCGACAACAATAATGTCGAGCACATTGTTTTCGGCTTCAATCGAGTTGCAAACAGAATGGTTGTTCATTGAGCGCACCTATTTCGTTTTTGTTCTGTAATGTTCGTATGAAACCATTTTTTAGTCGAAATAGTTAGTTTTTTGTTTTTTTATTTTGATCTCGATCATTATTTTCTAATGCATATGCTCACTTAACCAATAAAAAAGGCACTACGTATTCACGTAGCGCCTTTTTTATTGTGAGAGGCAATACCTTAACGAGCTAGTTTGCGATGGGCGCGTGAAAAATGGCCAGCGCAGAACGCACCGACAATAGAAAGTTCACCAGCCAGACAGAGTGATGCTGCCACTTCGGCTAACGCTTGCGAATGACCAGTACCGTGCAGACCGAGAATATCCAAACATGCTTTTTGACTCGGTAACCCTGTACCGCCACCAACGGTCCCTAACATTAAATTGGGTAAGGTTACACTGGCGTACAAACCACCATTTTTGTCCACTTCCATGCGTGTCATACCAATTGCCGATTCAGCAACGCAAGCGGCGTCTTGCCCACAGGCAATATACAAAGCAGCGAGTGCATTAGCGTAATGCGCGTTAATGCCTATCGCGCCGCTTAATGCCCCACCAACAGTCGTCATTTGGCCAAATTGCATCATAGACTGTGGCGTCGTATGCAGATGTTTATGGATGAGTTCGGCAGATAAATGCACCTCGGCAGTCACTTTTTTTCCTCTCACACTACGCAGTGTTTGGCTAGTGGCTTTTTTATCACCCGATAGGTTGCCATCAAGGAATGCGTATTCAGGCTGCACAGGAGTATTCGCCAGAATGGTTTGGAACACGGCATTGGTGGCAATAGTGACCATGTTTTGCCCTGATGCATCGCCGGTTAAAAACTCAAACACGAGGTAGACATGGTTCCCTTCAATATTGACATTAATGTCTGACAGTTTTCCGTGTGCTGTCGTGTTTTCTGCAACTTGTTTAAAGTGGTCATATTGAGTCACTATCCACGCCACAAACTGCCCAGCTTCGATTAAGTTATAAAATGCAAAGCCTGGCGTGCGAGTAACGCCTTCATTTAACAACATGGCGCTTGCACCTCCTGCCGCAGTAAGCAGTTTTGCACCACGATGATAAGAGGCAACCAAAGCGGCTTCGGTTGTAGCTAGCGGGACGAGATAATCACCTTTGGCAAACAGTCCGTTGACTCGTAATGGCCCTGCGATCCCAACTGGAACTTTGACTGTGCCAATAAAATGCTCAATATTTTTGTGGTAGCTGAGCATATCTTGCTCTGTTGAGTCATCTAAAAGCGCACTTTTGCTCGTTCGCGTGTTAAGTACTTGCCAACGGCGTTCTACATTTTTTACGGTTAAATACGGACTTGGTGTTAGTTTGAGCGTTGGAGAAGTGCGTTTGGGTTGGAGTATTTGCTCTAGCTGCTGGGCTGATATATCACCACCCAAAATAGAAACATAATCTCTTCGATGCAGGTTTAACTTAGGCATAGCGAATCATGGTAAAGAATTTGCGGGCATTGTACTAACCATGCACATAAACACAATATTTGCTTGTGTTGCAAGTTGTGTGAAGAGTTAGGCTTGGATATCCAATATTGAACCCAGCATGTCTTGATCTCGTTGGATAATATTGGTGCCAATGCGGTTGTATTGTGTAGCTTGGTTCAATTTTAGTAGGCTATCAATTTCTTCAGGTTTTTCTTCAGCTTTAGCAACAACTTTATCAAACTCAACTTTATTAAAAGCAAGCGCTTTGTCCGCCTTATCAACAGGAGAGATGTCTTTTTCCATATTGAGCTCACGAGCCGCATCCTCAGCCATTTTATTTGACTGATTGATCAGTTGATAGCCAGAATGAACACCAGATATAGACATAAGCTTACCCTCGTCGATGTCTAAAGTTTAGGCTCCGTTTACTTTTTGCACAAGAAGAAATTCGTGACTAGGAAAAGAGGCTCGAAAGCACATTCAGCTCATCATCAGTGAGTAAATTATTCGATTCATTTTCCAAAGAGTGCTTTATCTCGCCTTGTAATAAACGCAGTTGTTGAGGTGTTAAATGCTGTAATTGTGATTTTAAAGACTCAAATTGATTATGCGTCATCGACTCATGCCTCAGTAAAAAATGCGCTGCCTTCTCACCGCGGTAAGTTTGATGTCCTTTCATGGCCTTACACCTGTAAGAAAATACTTAATCTGAGATTATTCTCGACGTGGCGATTTTTTGTCCGAAAAATGTCAAGTTATAACAAGAGAAAGGTGAGAGCCGCCCGAAATTGAGTCGCTCTCATTATTACGACAATTGCTAGTTTACACGGACGGCAAACTTACTGGCGAGAGAGTGAAGCTCAGGTAGCATGCGATAAATAAGGTGCAGCTGTTGTAAGACCATTCTTACCGAGCTTTCATCTTCTTCACGCCATTCGGCTAAGCGTTTCTCTAAGCCTGCATCGTCAATGTCGCTGGTATCG
Organism: Vibrio sp. V23_P3S9T160; assembly: GCF_963886625.1. NCBI lineage: Bacteria > Pseudomonadati > Pseudomonadota > Gammaproteobacteria > Vibrionales > Vibrionaceae > Vibrio > Vibrio sp. V23_P3S9T160. The sequence continues at coordinate 12,643 of NZ_CAWPDB010000106.1, read as the reverse complement.
CATTCATCACAATGTTCATAAAGTTGTTTGTGCAACACCTCTAGGTGTTGGTGGATCACTCGGTGAGTTTCAAGTACCAGTTGGTGCGTTGCTTCATCTTCGATGCGTGTCCGATGGGCCCCAAGAGCGGAGATATAGCTGAGCAGTGCATGGTTCAGTGTCAGAAAACGGAAACTTTCATCGATTGCCGCGCGATATTTACCGGGTTCTGCCAGCATATTACTGATCGCTGCGGTTAAATTTGCGTCTTGGTTGTGGGCATTGCGCCGTGAGATGCGATAGCTCAAGTTGTCTTTTTTACCGATACGGTACTGACCAATAATCTGTCCCAAATAGGCTTTGTTGGCATCGATCGCATCCGCCATGACTTTATGTAATCGTTTTGATTGCCAGTCAGGGAGGATCAGCACTACCGCTGCGACGGCCAATGCGCAGCCAATCAGAGTATCGGCAAGCCGAGGCAGTACCACGGCGTAACCTTCACCCAATTGATTAAAGCAAAACAGCACTAAAAGAGTAATAAAGCCCGTCGCATAGCCGTAGTTGTTTAGTCTAAAGGCGAAAAACATCACACCTGATAGTACGATAAAGACCAATTGGCTTTCTGGCGATGGGAACAAGGTTAAGAGCAGCACGCCTAAAAACAGCCCCGATAACGTGCCAATGATTCGAGCCGTCAGTTTTTGCCGAGTGGCTGAGTAGTTTGGCTGACAAACAAACAGTGTCGTGAGTAAAATCCAATAGCCTCGTTCAATACCAAAACCTTGGATGATTCCGTAACCAATAGTGAGTGCAATAGACATACGCAGCGCATGACGAAATAGCATGGAATCTTTATGCAGATTTGCCTTCACCCGTAACCACATGGCTTTAAGAGTGTGGGCTTCTGTATCATACAACATGCCCTCTTCGAGCTTGTTAGCATCAGGGTTGTTAACGTTATTGAGTTGCTTTTCTACGGTTGCTAAGTTATTGAAAAGATAACCTAATTGCGCTAGTGACACCCGCCAGTCAGGGCGTTGTTGTTCTTGTAGGTAGTTTAATGAGCTTTGCAATTCATCCAAAGCCATAATTGACTCTGAATGGTGCTGATAGCTTCGCCCTAACTGAATCGATTGGGCTATTTCACGGCAGGCTTTGGCCTGTGTTTCTAATAAATGTTTAAAGCGAAACAGCACATCTGAGCGGCCAAAGTGTTCGGCAAGCTCTTGATAGCGATAATGACTTGAATTGACACGTTCATGGATATCTTGTGCCATGAAATAGATGTTGAGAAATCGGTCACTGGCACCATCAATATGGCCTCTTTTTGAACGACTCAACAAAGTGGCTTTACATTGATTGAGTGCGGTAACCGTTGCCGCGTTTAAATTGGCTTCAGCAATTCGATATGGCTGAGGGACTAGGTTCGATACGGGATGGAAGAGATGGCTTTTGGACTCAAGATAATTGGCCAATTGCAAAAAAACATTCGCTAAGCTTTGCTGTACTGGTTGCATTGGCCAAAACATATGCCAAATCATCGACATGAAGTAATACCAAGCGGCACCCGTCAGGAGCAAAACGGGTTGAAACCACAAATTCACGCTTTGGTGTGCACCCAACATGGTGTAGATGGCGATAAGTAAGGAGCCAAAGGCGATGCTGGCATAACGTGGGCCAATTGCGCCAAGAATGATAAAACCAAACGAGGAGATGAATAACCCAATCGCAAACAGTGGCGGGGTATGGAAAAGCAGTTCGATAGAAAATGCAGCGATGGCAAAGCAGATAAATGTCAGAGTGAGGGATTTTAACCGTCCACTGAAACTGTCATCACTTTCAGCCAGTGCTGCGGCAATCACGCCAAGGATCAGTGGCGTAATCCAAGTATTGAGGTTGTAGTGCCACGCAGGAATGACCACGCCTAATAGAGTGATCAAAATGAGAATGCTGTAATTGACAGTTTTATTCGCCCAATAAAGGCGAATTTTGCTAGAGAGCGGCACGATACTTCAACATCCAAAAAGAAAACCATAGTGTAGCAGAAGCGTTGATTAACACTCTGATCAAGATAAAGAAAAACGTCTACTTGATTACAAAATCAACAACAGTAATCTTGACATTAATTTTTCAATGCCCACTGTGATTGGTATATCATATTCACATTCTTATAAAAGAGCATAAAACCATGCAGCTGAGCGCAAATAAGCCTGCACAATTTCTCATTCAAGACGAATATAACCAAGTTGAACTTGACCAACAGCGTTTGATTATCTCCTCGGCTGTCAGCGAAGAGCGGATCCCGTTCACGGTTTGGAATGGTAAAGTCCGTGTTAAGCGTGGTTTGTTTTGGGGAGCATTGCAGTTTTTTGCGCATGAAGATGAAGGCGTTCAGCAATCATGGTTGGTGCAAGGTTTGCCTTGGCCCGAGTGCCGACAGTTTGCCCATACGGCGGTAGCGGCTTATCAACAATGGCACAATCGTCAATGTGTGCAGTTGAGTCAGTATCTGCCTCGCTGGGAGCAAGAGCTCAATCGCTTGAAGCGTTTACCCTCTTTTTTGCCGCACTCCTTATTAGATGTTTGGGCTTTGCAAGTGGAAGCTGATTTTTCGACGATGGACATGAAATTAGCCGAAGCACGTCAACGGCTACCTGATGCTATTGCTCAGCTCTCGCCTTGGCTTACGGATCGCTCGGCGTCCCTTGCCCAACGAAATCAACACTGGCTTGAGTTGGAACGTCAAAACTGGGAAGTCTTATTCTCTCAAGTCGAAAGTTCTCCCCTTAATCTATCGCAGCAACACGCAGTGCTACTCAATGATGATCACAACCTCATCCTAGCGGGTGCAGGTTCGGGCAAAACCAGCGTTTTGACGGCGCGTGTTGCGTATCTACTCCAAAGTCACCTTGCACAGGCCCACGAAATTCTACTGGTGGCTTTTGGTCGCTATGCGTCGAAAGAGATGGAACAGCGATTAGATAGCAAAATCGGCATGGCGGCGGAACACGTTCGCGTTAATACCTTCCATCAGTTAGGGCTGAAAATTTTAAACGAGGTCGAAGGGCGAGAAGCGATCATTTCGCCAGTGGCTCTAGACAGTAACTTAAAGTTGGCATGGTGTATTGATTGGTTGAAGAAACATTGGATGACGCCGACCAATTTTAAGCGTTGGCAGAAGCATTTATCTAAATGGCCAATTGCTTATTTAGCTGGTGATGATGAACTGGGCAGCCATGTTGAAAACCCCAAGCTGATTGCATGGTTGGAAAAGCAGCTTGAGCAACTGGCTATGCTTGGTCTTGGGAAAAAGGAGCTGCAACAACGTTTGATTGACCATCCAGACTATTCAAGGCTGAACAGTGAGCTCTCTTTGTGCTGGCCATGTTACCAAGCTTGGTTACAAATGCTCAAAGAGCAAAATCAAATCGATTTTAATATGATGATCAGCCGCGCAACGGAATACGTTGAAAAGGGCAAATTTAAATCGAATTGGAAATTCATCATGATCGATGAATACCAAGATATTTCACCACAGCGATTGGCGTTGATCCAATCTTTGTGTGAGCAGCAGCCAGGAGCGTGTAACTTATTTGCAGTGGGTGATGATTGGCAGTCAATCTATCAATTTGCTGGTTCTGACGTTGATCTTACGACTGGGTTTAGTGAACGCTTCCCACACTCGACGGTTCATTATCTGGATACGACTTATCGTTTTAATGATCAGTTGGGTGCGGTGGCTAACCAGTTTATTCAAGCCAATCCGAATCAGTTACCAAAAACACTTAACAGCTTCAAGCAGCAAAAACAAAAATCAGTTTTTATTGCACCAAGCAACAACATTGAAAAGATCTTGGATCAACTCAATCGTCAAGCGAATAGTACACAATCTGTGCTACTGCTTGGACGAAACCATTATCATAAACCAGAGCGGCTTAACGACTGGAAAAAGCATTACCGCTCACTCAATATAGAATTTATGACTTGTCACGCCAGTAAAGGTAAAGAAGCCGATTTTGTGATTGTGCTCGGTGTTGATGAGGGGCAGTTTCCGGCTCGAGTGAAAGCGCTGCATATCGATAGTGCATTGAGCCAATCGAATGATGATTTCCCCTACGCCGAAGAGCGCCGTTTATTCTACGTTGCAATGACCCGCGCTAAAGAGAAAGTGTGGATCACGCACTCGGGCAGTGGCTCGGTTTTTGTTCGCGAATTGCTATCAGGGGATTACCCAGTGGTGAAGCAGAAATAACGCATCCTTTGAAAGGGGATGCGTTCACGCAGGCGATCAAGTTGTCTGATGTGGTGATTTGGATTTTGACTGTGTCTCTGTGCGTATGTAAAGGTTATAGGTTACATGCGTTCAGCTAGATAAGCTTGGTAATCAGGGATCTCGATATCGACCTCTTGCTCTATCAACTGTGAAGAGAACAAAAATTTAGCACTGGCGCGGTTTGTGGCAACTGGAATGTTCCAAACGCTGGCAATTCGTAGCAGAGCTTTTACATCGGGATCATGCGGTACGGCATTGAGTGGGTCCCAGAAGAAGATCAACACATCAATTTTGCCTTCAGAAATCAACGCACCAATTTGTTGGTCGCCACCCATCGGACCGCTGATCATGCTTTTTATAGCAAGGCCAGTCTCTTTGCTGAGCATGTTGCCAGTGGTTCCTGTCGCGTATAAAAAATGGCGCTGTAGTTTTTCTTTATTTTCTTTTACCCAGCGAAGTAGTTCTGGTTTGCAGTTGTCGTGAGCGACGAGAGCGACATGCTTATGCGCAGGCATAGTCCGAGTCGTTGTTTGCATTGAAGAGTTCCTATGATTCAAATCAGTATGTTAAATAGCGAAATCGCCACTTTTATTCAATCTCTTTTACGCTAAAAGTCGGCCTATATTCAGATGGAGATAACGAATCTGCAATTATCTGCGGGTTGAGTGACATAGGCGTTAAGGATTCGATAATCGGTGCGGCTTTTTTTTCATAAGGTTGCTGATTGAAAAAAGCCGCAGCTTGTTGAATGGAAAGCCTGCCTTGCTCGACCATTTTATCCGTTGGCGCAAATTCGACTCGGCCACGCAGTAGCCCGCGGTAGACGCCATGACTTAAATAGGTTGCCACCAAACCGATGTGGTTTGTCATCCCTGAGGTTCTCAATTCGCTGATCGCCGCTTCAATCGCGACGGCGCTGCCCACAATATAGCGAAGGTCAGCTCGCTCCAGCGCTTGTTGTACTAAATTACGCTGCAGTTCTTTATCGTTATCTGCCCATAAGTTTTCGACTACGTCTATATCACTACCTTGTATTGCGCGATAAAAACCTTGGCTAACAGGTTTTGTTCCTCCACTTGTTTTTGGACCAAGTAGTAAAGCGATCTTAGTTTTACCACTGCCTTGTGGGTGCTTATCAGCAAGATATTTTCCCGCGTAGTATCCCATCCAATACCAATCGACACCCACTTGACCTTGTAGCCGCGCAGCCTGCTGCTGATTGAGAATGAGCTGATTAACCGTTGCAAACACAGGCGTAGAAGCGACGTATGTGCTTAAGTCCGTTGTGTAAAGATCAGGCGCAACAGTACCGAGAATGATCGCATCAGCGCCCCAACGAACGCACAATGAAAGCTGTTCTTTTTGTCGTTCATGATTAGGATAACCACCTGATTCTAACACGCGTAAATTCAATTTCTGTTTTCTCGCCTCGTCAACCATTCCATAGTTGACTGATAACCAATAGGAATCTTTGAGGTGAGGGTATAAAGCGCAGACTTTCTTATGGGGTTCGGCGAATGTTGTGCTGCTAACCAAGCTTAAAATCAGCAGTAAAAGCGTTGGGGAAATAAGGTTTAAGATCAATTGCATTCGCTATTCGTTGGCATAACGTGAGTAAACACTGCAAAATATAGCCCATTCCGGGTTGCTTAAGAAGTAATGTTTGAGGTTGGGTGCCATGTTGTTAGCCAAAGCCAGTATTGGCCGAAAATTAATGTTGTCCTTTTCGGCAATGGCCCTGCTCGTGTTGTTATCGGCGTTGATAGGTGTGTTTGGTTTTTCGCTGGTGGCTAAAACCGAACGTAATGTGGTTAATTCTGCCATTCCTTCGATGCTGGAAGCGCGTCAAGTGTCGGAGTTAAGCACACGAATCATTACGTCTGTGCAAATGTTAACCAACTCAAAAACAGAGCAAGAGCGCCAGCAGTATGGCAAAGCGCTTTTCGATCAGCTTCAATCTTTGCTTAATCACATCAAGCAGTTGGGTGCCGATTCCTTTGATTCAGAACTGCTGACGCGCCTAGAAAATGATGTTCAAAGCGTTATCGATACACTGGCTCAGCTTGGTATTACGGTTGAGCGTAAGTTGTATCTGGCACATGACTTAAGTGTTCGAGTGGAAGAGATGCGGCAACTGGCACTGCAATTGGAAGAGCTGACGCGCACTCAAGTGCTCAATACCAGTACCATCGCAGTGGCGAATGTGACGCACATTTATGACTTGCTACAAGCCGATAAAACGTCACAAGCGTACCAAGCGTTAGACGCTTTAGTGGAAGTGGACCTCGATCTTTCAGAGCGCTTGCATGAGCTTCATTTAATGGCGTTCAAAATGCTCAGCCACATCGAAGAGACACGCACGGTTACCGATGTTGAGCGAATCCAACAAATCCAAACCGAGTTTTTGCATAACCTCACCATCATGCAGCGCAGAGTACGCGCGGTAGAGGACCCGACGCGTTCGAAGCAAATGACAGAGCTGCTTAATGAGTTAGAAAAGCGCAAAGTGGTTTTTAGTGTTTTGCAGCAACGTTATGATAACGAGCAGGTCGCGAAATCGCTCACACAAAACACCTTAGTACAGTTTTCAGATCTTAATACTACCGTCAGCCGCTTAGTAGATGACTCCAATCGTACAACGACTCACGCTGTTGCGCAGCTCTCTACAACCTTGAACATGGCACAGTATACATTGACCTTATTAACCTTGGTTGGCCTTCTCATTGCAGCTTTCATTATGTGGAAGGTCGTCTATCTGTCGGTGGTAAAACGTTTAGCCGAATATTCATCGGCACTGTTATCCATCGCAAAAGGGCAACTGCAGGTGGAAGTGGCAGTCCAAGGAGAGGATGAACTGGCGCAAATGGGGCAGGCGATCATCACGGCCCGCAATACCGCGCAGTCTCTTAAAGTGGTGGCGGAAAGTGAAGCGCAGGCGAGAGAGGCGTTACAAGAACATAAAGAGCACTTAGAGGAAGTGGTTACCGAGCGAACAGAACAATTGCAACACACCAATGAGAAACTCAATATGGAAGTGTTGAATCATGCCAAAGCTCGCAACTTAGCCGAGCAAGCCAACCGCGCTAAATCGGCATTTTTGGCCACCATGAGCCATGAAATCCGCACACCAATGAATGGCGTATTAGGCACGGCTCGTTTATTACAAGAGATGCCATTAACCGTTCAACAGCGTCAGTATGTGGACGTGATTAACCGCAGCGGCCACACCTTGTTGTCCATTTTGAATGATGTGCTGGATTATTCAAAAATTGAGGCCGGACACTTAGAAATTCGCAATGCCAACTTTAATTTGCATCAAATGGTGGACGATGTTTACCAACTGATGAAAGGACGTGCTGAAGAAAAGTCGCTTGAATTTACCAAGCAGATTGAACTGGATGTTGCTCCTTTTTGGGTGGGTGATATGACTCGCTTAGGTCAAGTACTGACGAACCTTGTGGGTAATGCCATCAAATTTACCGCTCAAGGTTATGTGGATATTTATGTCAGTCTTGATGCTGAAATGCCTAATCAAGTGACATTTGAAGTGTCGGATTCCGGTGTTGGAGTCAGTGAACAGGATCAAATCAGGCTGTTTGATGCGTTTACTCAAGCTTCCAGTGAGCAAAGTTACAAAGGCGGTACTGGGCTTGGTTTGGCCATCAGCAAACGGCTTGTTGAAGCCATGGGTGGCGAGCTTAAGCTTGAATCAGATTTAGGCAAAGGAAGCCGTTTTGAGTTTACTGTTCCTTTACAGCGAGGAGTGGCAGTGAATGAAGTGGTTAAAAGGCCGATAGCCGCGACGCGAGAGGCCAACACCTTGCTGGTGGAGGATAACCCTGTCAACTGCATGGTTGCTGAAGGGTTTTTGACCAGTCTCGGCCATAATGTGCTCACCGCGAAAACAGGCGCTGAAGCTCGGGTTCTGTTTAGTGAACACAGGTTTGATATCGCACTGCTCGATATTAATCTACCTGACATTAATGGTGTTGAGCTGTTGGCGCAGCTCAAACTTATCGAACGTGAACAGTATTCGCATCTACGCCCCACACCGATGATTGCTATTTCGGCGCATGTGTTTAATGAAGAGGTGGAAAGCTATTTAGCGGCTGGTTTTGATGGCTATTTGCCCAAACCCTTAGTCAAAGAAGATCTTGCACAACTTGTCCAGCAACGTATTGAACACAATACCTTACCCGTTGAGTTGAGTGTGCCTACGCACGTAACCTCGGATAGCCAAAAATCCGCTCGTCCGATTATGGACGAGCGGATCCTACTCGCGGATATTGAAGTGCTAGGGCGTGACAAGATGAATGAAATCATTGAGCTGTTCGCCGATTGCACGCATGAATACCTACACGAGTTTCGCCAATCGAGGGAACAAGCTCAGGTCGTTAAGTCGTTAGCACACAAATTGAAAGGTTCAGCTGGCAGCTTAGGTTTGCATGCCTTGTTTGATCTGTGTTTAGTCATTGAGAAAAGTGCTGACTCTGCGCAAACGTATCAAGAGCTACAAGCGAAATTAGAAGCCTTAGCCGCTCAATCCATTCATTCGCTGAGGTTACTGTTTGTATAAATAATTGGCTGTTGGCATCTATATAAAAACAACCATACAAGGTGGTTTAGGGATGATAATAAAAAAGCCTGCGGAAAATGCAGGCTCAAACACTATGAGAATCGATAAAATTACGTTCGGAAACCATAAGGCGTATAACTGTACTGTTGAGGTATTGTATTACCTCTTTTCACTTTCAAAGGTGAATTCGAATTGTTACATAGATAATCAGAAATTAATTCTCGATCTAATGTTTTAAATCGCTTGCTTACCAAACGTCCATTGACTATAGAGCTACTTACTCCTAGTTCACCTTGTTTAAGGTAGACCAAATTATCATTAGCATATTGATATTCGATAGCTGGTTCATTAGGAATGAACTGTTTGGATAAACGTCCAATTGCATCGTATTCATAGCTTGTGAGTTCGATCATTTGATTATTAGTCACTCTAACTAGCTCTCCATAGTCATTATATTCATATTTATTACCATTTTGATCTTCACACAGTGCGCCATTATGATCATAGCTATGTTGAAAATCTAGGTCACTGTACTCATGATTGGTGTGTTGAATAGAATATAGTTGTGTCGGATAATCTGGGTTGTAATGGTATGTTGACACATTCATCTTCTGATCAAGTGTGAATGTGGTAACTTCTTCAATGTTTCCAAAACTATCAAACTTAAATCTTTGCTCAATGATTTCCTTACCCAGCTCATCTTTAGATAAAAGCTCAACACTACCACTGGCAGTATATTTAACCAAACGGCGCATAGCATCATATTCGAAATTTTCAACTAATTCCTGTTGGCCTAATGTCGTGATCTTGGTTTCAATCTTTCCATCACTTGTATAATTTTCAACTTCTAACAGAATATCATCACCTTGCACTAACTTCGATTTCATAGTACGAGGCAACCCGGTGTAATCAAAGGTCATATTCATGGGTGTTGCCCCAGATACTTCTACACTCTGAGGACGAGAAAAAGTATCAAAATCCGAATATTCTGTATAATTTATGCCATCATTGATAGACTTTATTCGCATAAAATCATCGTATTCTATGATTTCACAGTTATCTCCAGGCATGATGCTTATCGTCGGTTGACCCAGTAGCGTGTATTCGTAAGACCACTGATCATCATTAATGATTTCTCTTTCTAACAATCCATCAAATCTGTAATTATATTGAATGGATGATTGTGTCACTGAGTCGAATGCCAGTTGAACTAATCCTCTCAGATTTGGAGTTTGCTCTCGTGAACCAGTCCTCGTATACACGCCAAACTCAGGATCATAATCACTCGATATTATTTTACCATCTGGCTTAATTACCTGGTAATGTGTCATTTTATCTGGTTCATAAGACATTACTGTTACTTTTCCATTAATCTCCTGCTCCCGTAGACGAGAAAAGGCATCATAAGTATTACGCCCCAGTTGTTTATTATTAACTATGATAGACTCGACACACTCACCACCTATATCATGCGCTGCGTATGATATGTCTTTAATTATATCGCACTCTTTTTGTTCTGCATCAATAAAGGTAGTTTTAAGTGAAGTAGGCCTATTCATTTTGTCATAAAAATAAGCAGTCTCTATACCAAAATTATTCTCTTTATGAATGATTTTGTCGAATCCATCAAATGATATTTCCTCACTGATGATCAGAGTATTATCCTTATCATAAACCTTATTAAATAGTTTTCTTTGTACAAATTCTGATTCTGTGACCGTGTAGTTTTGACCTTCAATACCAGAAATGGTCTTATTATTAATAACTTCAAAAATACTAAATTCTACAACACCATCAGGGTGATATGTATGTTGAACATTCATCCAACCATCGTAGTCATAGGTTGTCGTTAATTGCCAAGACCTATTAGCAGAGGTATTCCCTGTAGTAGTGTCATATACTGTAGTTGAGATTTTTTGTCCTAGTAAATTATAATTATTACTCTCAATAGTGTAGTCAGTGACAACATTTGGAATTGTTAAACTAATTGATTTTACGTTACCTAAAGCATCATAAACTGTACGTTTAATATTATTAAACTGATCGCTACAATCTACCCATCCCTCTTCATCAAAATATTGGAATGCTCTTACTGCTTGATTGATAGACCCCGGACTGCAGATTTCGGTTTTCAATCTGCCATCGGGGTAATATTCAAATCGAGATTCAGCACCATTGGCACTAATAAATACTTTTTGTCCAGTGAGTTTATCAAGTTCTAATCGTGTAGACAGATGCTCACCGGGTACACCATCAGAAAATGTCGAACTTTCAACTACCAAACCGATATTCTCTTCAATATAACTAAATTGTTGCCTCGAACATTGCTGAGCACCTAAATATACTTCTCGCGTAAGCAATCGACCAGCATCGGCCCCTGATTGATGATAAGCAAACTTTATTGAGGTATCAGTATATGGATTAGCATCTGATTCCAATAAAATACAACCTGCAATCATGCTATATTTTCTATATGACACCACTCGACTTAAGGATGTATCTTCAGCTAAATCTGTTATAGTTTGGCTCTTTAAAAAAAAGATGAAGTCACTGTATTTAGGGCATCCATCAACAGCAGAATTGCGCGTATCATAATACTGATAATCAATTGAAATCCTTTTAGTTAGGTCGCGCTCTGATAGTATATTACCGAATGTATCAAAATCATACTGATATTCTTCAATTCTAAAAAGACCATTAGAGTCGACGTATTTCTGCTTTACTGATTTAGTTAGTTTAAATCGAGAATCTTGGCCGGAAATATCTTTTTCATCATTAACAAAATAAAGGAAAGAGTCTATTTCCGTACAACCCTTGAAAGACCTCCTTTGCTCTCTAATATTATGAAACTTGTCATAAATAGACTCAACAACTCTTGGTTGAGACTCATGATCAAACTCAGTAACAATTACCTTATAAAAATACGGTTTCACGATAGAATAAGTGGGATCGCTACCTTGGACTGGAGAAACAGTAACGCCAAACCCATAAGCGTTATAGCCATTTTTATACGGATATTCATCTTTACCATCCGCTACGGGTTTAAAATCATACCTTGTCATTTTGATTATAGAACCACCAGTTTCAATAGCATGCTCCTTAACAACCGCATAATGTTTGCCATTATAACCAACTAATGATTCATCATTATTCTCACCATAAGCGATGTTCTGCACTGATCGATTAGGCAGATTGATTCTATCAATTAAGTAATATCCGACATTTGTAGATAATCTGATGGCTAGATCATAACTCAAAGCTTGACTGAATTGACCTTTTATAAAATATGGTGTTGTTACTTTTATTTGGGAGAAGTCTGATTTTATCTTGGTATAAATGAAGTACCTTCCTGAAAGAAGTGAAAGTTCATATCCTAATTTGTCAGAAGCTCTTTCTAGAGATAAAAACTCACTCTCATTACTATCGGTAATCTTTGTAAGTTTATCATTATTCCAATGGATAAATAGGCTATTTCCTGATGAGTCACTCCTTTTAACTAGATAGGCAACTTTTCCATTCCCAGATTTTTTGAATTCGTCTATAGAACCATCATGGTATTTAACTTTGTAAATACGATTGGAAAAAGTTATCTTGAAGTTTTTCAAACATGCTTCAATTGGTTTCGTTAAATCATTTCCAGATAATTTAACACTCACGCCTTGGTCTGTATAAAAAATAGATTTAGAGCAATCAAAGTATGGCAGGCTAAAGATAAGTCCAAACCCTAAGCCCATATCCAAACTTTTAAAATGATCAAAACTTACTGATAAATTTAATTCCGGCCCTTTTAGATGATTGCCAACAATATTGAC